>JBEIHL010000134.1:0-7141 GCA_040381375.1 Opitutaceae bacterium | reverse complement strand
GGGTGGTCATCGAGGAGGCGCCGGGCACGCGCGTCTGGATCGAGGACGTGCATGCCCTGTGCCTGCGCGCGCTGCAGACTGAGACGCAGGTGATGGTGAAGCGCGAGGACGAGCAGGCGTTTGCAGAGCTCAACGGAGCCAACCTGAAATTCGTCGAGGACGCGGCGCGGTTGCTCTACCGGGAGTTCGACGCTGACGCGAGGATCCGGGATTTCCAGATCGCCTGTTCGCACCTCGAGTCGCTGCATTCGCACGACGCCGTGAGTGTCATCTGCAAGGGCGTGACGGGTGGCTTCACGGCCAACTTCACGGATTTCGGCTCCTTGGTCTGTTGAGAGGGGCAACCACGAAACACACGAAATACACGAAAGGGTTTTTCTTTTCGGGGGATTCGAGTGTTTCGTGGGCTTACGTATGAAGAAGCCAGTCGTCCTGATCACGGGAGCGTCGCAGGGAATTGGCGCGGCCATCGCCAAGGTATTCGCCCAGGAAATACGCGGCGTGAGGCTCGCGCTGGTGGCGCGCAGCGAGAAGAACCTCGTGCGGGTGGCCGCGGTCTGCGCGAAGCTCGGGGCGACGGTCGCGACTTTCCCGTGCGATGTCGCCGCGGAGGCGCCGGTGGCCGAGATGGCGGCGGCGGTGACCAAGCGCTTTGGCGGCGTCGAGGTGTTGATCAACAACGCCGGCTCCTTCGCGGGCGCGCCGCTCACCGCGATGAGCGTGGCGGAATTCGACCGCCTGATCGCGGCCAACCTGCGCAGCGTTTTCCTCGTTTCCCGGGCGTTCGTGCCGGGCATGATCGCGCGGAAATCGGGCGATGTCTTCAACATGAGCTCGATCGCTGGCCTCATCGCTTATCCCGGCGGAGCCGCTTACTCGGCGGCGAAATTCGGCGTGAGCGGTCTCAGCAAAGTCATGCGGGCGGAGCTGAAGGACCATGGCGTGCGGGTGTGCTGCGTGTATCCGGGCGCCACGGTATCACCCTCGTGGCGGGGCAGCGGGGTCGATGAGGCGCGGATGATGCCGACGGCTGACGTCGCGCAGGCGTTCTATGCCATCTATCGCCTTTCCCGGCGCACGGTCGTCGAGGAGATCGTGCTGCGGCCGCAGGGTGGAGACGTCTAAGGACCCGGCCTCATTCTGTACGATCGCGACGGCAACCGTCGTGCGAAATTCGGGATGAAAAACGTGTCATCCCGGAGGAACAAATCCGATGCCGCGCGGGCGGCGGCACTTGGGCGGCGGGCTCTGCGGGTGGCACGGGCGACGCTTGGAGGGAACTCCTTACGAACACCGTCCACGCGTCGAGCTTCCTCTTCTCGGGTTTGGTTCTCTGGCTGCTGCCCTGGATTGCGGCGCTGCCCTCCACGGTTGCGTCGTGGCGCCAGCACCCCGTGCCGGCCGGAGCGGTGCGAGAGGGCGCCCGCGTCGGAGCGCTTTTCTCAGAGCAGACTGCCCTGTTCGCCCGTGGCCGGTTTGAAACCGACCGCGTGGTAGCCCTTGGGGGTCAGCACTCGGCCCTGCGGCGTCCGCTGCAGGTAGCCCTCCTGGATAAGAAACGGTTCGTGCACTTCCTCGAGCGTTTCCGCTTCCTCGCCCACCGCGACGGCGATCGTGCTCATGCCGACGGGGCCGCCCCGGTAATTTTCGGCCATCACCCGCAGCATGCGTTTGTCCATCTCGTCCAGGCCGGCCGCGTCAATCTCGAGCAGCTCGAGGGCCGACGCCGCGACGGGTTGCGTGATGTGCCCGCGGGCGCGTTCCTGCGCGAAGTCGCGGACGAAATGAATGAGATTGTTGGCGATGCGCGGCGTGCCGCGTGACCGGGTGGCGATCTCCTGTGCGCCGCCTCCGTCGACCTCGATCTTGAGCAGTGCGCAACTGCGGCGCACGATCCCTTCGAGCGTGCCGCGGTCGTAGTAGTCCAAGCGCGTCTGCAGCGTGAAACGCGAGCGCAGCGGCGCGGTCAGCAGGCCACTGCGGGTGGTGGCGCCCACGAGCGTGAAGCGCGGGATCGTCAGCCGCACGCTCCGGGCGTTCGGTCCCTGGTCGATCATGATATCGAGCCGGAAATCCTCCATCGCCGAGTACAGGTACTCCTCGACCGTTTTCGGAATGCGATGGATCTCGTCGATGAACAGGATGTCGCCCTCCTCGAGGTTCGTGAGCAGGCCCGCCAGGTCGCCTGCCTTCTCGATCACCGGCCCCGAGGTCACGCGCACGCTCTTGCCCAGCTCGTGCCCGAGGATGAACGCCAGGGTGGTCTTGCCGAGGCCCGGAGGTCCGGAGAGCAGAATGTGATTCAGGGGATCACCGCGGCGCCGCGCG
Organism: Opitutaceae bacterium; assembly: GCA_040381375.1. Taxonomy (GTDB): domain Bacteria; phylum Verrucomicrobiota; class Verrucomicrobiia; order Opitutales; family Opitutaceae; genus ER46. Next base: position 4,813 of record JBEIHL010000134.1, on the reverse strand, counting down.
GCTCCGACCATCACCTGCAAACGTTCGAGCGTCTTCGGTTGACCGGCAAAGTCCGCGAACGTCAGCGGGCGCAACGCAGCCTCGGCCGCCGACACGGGGGCCGCGAGAGCGCCGGTGATGAAACCAAGCCCCTTGGGCGAAGCGACGGCGGACGAAGAACGGGGGGTGGGCTGGCTCATGTGAGGAGATCGAATTCGGTCTGGGCGAAGGGGTCACCGCCACTCGACCTCGGCGCCGAGCGAGCGGAGATTTTCGACAAACTTCGGGTGGGCGCGCTTGATCGTGTCGGCGTTCTTCACCACGGAGCGTCCCGGAATGCTGGCGGCGACCATATAGAGGGCGACGGCGGCGCGAATGATGTAAGGGGCGTCGACGACCGCCGGCCGCAGCGGGCGGTTGCCGAAGACGATGATGCGATGCGGATCGCTCACGACGACGTGAGCGCCGAATTTCGAGAGCTCTGACATCCAAGTGAAGCCACCCTCATACACCTTGTTCCAGAACTGAATCGCACCTTCCGCGCGCGCGGAAAGCGCGATCATGCAGGGCAGCAGATCCACCGGAAAATAGGGCCACGGCGCCGCCTCGATCTTGGGCAGCAGATTGCTCGTGAACGGTGCTTCGATCGCGAGGGATTGGCCGCGTCGCACGTGGGCGGTCGTGCCTTCGTGCTCGACGTTCACCCCGAGCTTTTGGAAAGCCCGCGACATCAGGTCGAAGTGGTGCGGCAACGAATGCCGAACCTTCACGGCTCCGCCGGTGATCGCGCCGAGCGCGAGAAACGTTACGACCTCGTGATGGTCGGTGTTGATCGTGAAGCTGCCGCCGTGCAGGCGCTCGACGCCCTCGACGACGAGCTTGCTGGTGCCGAGTCCCGTGATCCGGGCGCCCATGCCGACCAACACGCTGCAGAGATCCTGCACGTGTGGCTCGCTGGCGGCGTTGATGAGCGTCGACTCGCCCTGGGCGAGGGCGGCGGCCATGACGAAGTTTTCCGTGGCGGTGACCGACATGTAGTCCGGCCAGTGTCGCGCCCCGCGGAAAGCCTTCGTCAGGCGGAGCGTCAGATCACCGCGATGTGACACCTTGGCGCCGAGCCGCTCGAGAATCTCGAGGTGCGGATCGAGTTCCCGCACGCCGAGGGAACAGCCCTTGGCGTTCGTGGGCAGCGTGATCTTTTTCATCCGCTGCAGCAGCGGCGCAAAGAGCAGCACGGAGGAACGCATGCCGGACGGCAATTCCCCGGCCATGCGATCCGGATCGAACGTCGAATGGTCGATCGCCATCGTGCCGGCGGCGCGATCCCACGCGATCCGCGAGCCCTGCTCCTGAAAAAACGTCACGAGCTTTTCGACGTCGGTGATGTCCGGCACGTTGAGCAGTGCGACCGGGTCATCGGTCAGCAGCGTCGCGCACAGGATGGGCAGAACGGAGTTTTTGTTGCCCGACGGCGTGATGGTGCCGGAGAGGGGTTTGCCACCGTTGACGATGAGATCGGCCACTGGAGGGAGGTGAAAGTTGAGAGTTGAAGGTCGAACGCTCAGGCCCGTTGAACGCGGGAAAGCAAAAGGCGTCCGCTCCGCGGTTGCGGAGCGGACGCCTTTGAAATGCGCGCGGTGCATCCCGCGCGGCAAGGTTTAACGTGGGAGGCGGATTATTTCCCGGAGCGATGGGCCTGAAGAGAAAAACCGGGACGCATCCGGGTCAGATCGCGCCGCCGCCCTGCTGGCCTTCCGGCCGCGGGCCTTGATCGCCACCTTCACCCCGGGATCGGCCCCGTCCACCGCGGCGTCGCCGGCGGCGGCGTCCGTTTTGGTCGCCTTCTCCGCGGGCATCGCCGCCTTCACGAGGTTCACCCTGCGGGCCGCGATTCTCGCCGCGGAAACCGCCCTGGCCGCCGTGACCACCGCGACCGCGTCCACCGCGATGTCCGCCTTGGCCATGGCCCTGATCGCTCTCGCGCCGTGGCTCGGCGGTCGTATTGCCCTTGGCCTCGGTTCCGGCCGGTTTGCCACCGCCGAGTATACCCTTGAGCCAGCCCATGAACCCTCCGGATTTCTTTTCCGGCTCGGGCAACGGTTGCGGCCGGCGCTCGGGCTGCGGCTGCGGTGGGCGGGGCTCCGAACTGCGGTCGTCCCGGCGCGGCTCGCGATGTTCGCGGCCCTCACGGGGCTGACGCGGCTCGAATGGCCGGCCCTCGCGTCCCTCTCGGGGTTCGCGAGCGTCGCGACTCTCGCGGCCTTCCCGGCCGCCTTCGCGCGCCTCGCGACCTTCGCGGCGCTCGCGGGACGGCTGGAATGTCCGCCGTTCGTCAGCCCGTGGCGGCGCACCCTCGGGGGAGGTCGCCGGAGCCTCCGTCGGAGGCGTTGATTCCCAGCGCACCGAAGTGCGGCGGGGACCTTCCGGCGGCAGAATTTTGAGCTCGGGCTTCACCTCGGGCTCGGTTGCTTCCGGGCCGTTGGATTGGGAGACGGCATCGAGTGACGCCGACGACTCGGGGATCGGCGAGTTGACCGGAGCCTGGGCAGATTCCTCCTTGACGGCGGAAACGGACGGCAGCGGGACTTCGGGCGGAGTTGGCTCGTTGGCGCGGGGGACGGTCACCGAGGTCTCACCGGTGAACGGATTCTTGTACTCCGATTGGGACGTGATCACTGACACGGAGGACGGCTTGTAACCGGCGGGTACGGCGGAGGCGCTGGGCGCTGCGGCGGCGACGGTGGGACGTTTTCCCCGAGCGAGACCGGAGCCGCGGTTGGCTCCGAACGAACCGAACGCACCAGCGGTTTCGGAGGCGGCCGGCTTCGCCGGAGCGGTCACCGCCGGTGCGGGAGCGGTGACGGGCAAGTCGGCGGAGGCCGCGGGCGGCGTGCCGGACTTTTCTGTTTCTGACATGTGTGTTTTGGTTTGGATGAGGCCGGCTCAGGAGCCGAACCTTTCCGCCGAAGCGGGGTAGGTCGGGAGAGCGGCCATGGTTGGGAACGCACCCGGAGCGCGGAAGCGCTCGACGCGTGCATGGAAACGTCAACCTCGCCCACGGGGCGGCGAAGGGCAAGAGGCATTTCTGGCGAAGGAAGCCGGTGGTTGGGGCCAGCGTTTCGGGACCGATCCGGGGTTCAGCCGGATGTTCGTTGTCTCCAGCCGGACCGGTCGAACTCGGCCGGCCCAAGATCCGATGGCAAACCGCTTGCCGCCATCCGCAATTTCTTGCCACTCGGCGTCCGCCGTCGCCACTTTGGCGGCCATGGACAAGCTCGAGGAAATCTTCCGGATGCAGGATGCGCTCAACCGCCGGATCGGCGTCAACTTGCCGCCTTCGACGGACGAGGAAAAGGCGAAGTGGATCCTCAATTATACGCGTGCCATGCAGCAGGAGACGGCCGAGTTGATCGACAGCGTGCCGTGGAAATGGTGGGCGAAGTACCAGAAATTCGACGAGCAGAACGCCAAGGTCGAGGTCGTGGACCTGTTTCACTTCCTCGTTTCGCTGGCCCAGACCCTGGGCATGACGCCGGACGACGTTTACCAGGCCTACCTGAAGAAGAACGCCGTCAATCACGCGCGCCAAGAAAGCGGGTACGTCAAGAAGGACGAATCCGACTCCAAGCACATTTGAGTCCTCAGGAGAAGGAGCCGCCCGTCCTCGGTTCGCCTGCCTGCCCTCAATACTGAACGACTCCGGCGGGACGCGCCCGCGTGAATCTGTTGGGCGCTAGCGCGACACCACGAACGCGGCCGTGACGTCGACCGCCGTCTGACCATTCTCGACGATCGAGGCTTTCAGCTTGAGCTTCGCCTTGCCGTAGCGGCTGAGCGCTTCCTTGAACTCCGCGATCGCGGCATGGGCCGGTCGTTCGCAGATCGCCCGCAAATCCCCGATCACCGGGCGTCGGTAAGCCGCCCGGCTCTCCTTGACCACGATACGCCACTCGGCTTTCTCGGCGCCCTTTTCGTTCTTCATCAGCTCCCACACCACGCCGTATCCGGCGAGCGTCGCGAGTGAAACCAAGCTGCCACCGAAAGCCGTGTTGAGGGAATTCTTGTTCTGCTCCTTCGGCGCGCGCAGCACAAGCGATCGGTCATCGCTCACCTCCACGCCGACTCCCATCGCCTTGGCGAGGGGGATCATCTCGTGGAGAAAGAGCTCGAGCGCCGGGACCTTGACCGATTTCATTCCGGGGCAACCTGAAGGCTTTTATCATGGCCGTCAAAGACTCTGCGCGGTCCGGGAGTTTTCTTAATGCTTTCACACGTTTGACGGCGCGCGGCACCGGCACTCATTGGCGGGCATGATCACTTCCGGCCAAAAACCCGATCTTGCCTTCAAGCTCCAGACCCTGCGTGACGGAGTCGCCAAAGAGATGGCCTTCGCAGACTTGCTGAAGCGCCGAACCATCGTGTCGGTCTACATGAAGAACAACACGCCCAGTTGCGATCGGCAGAACGACAGCCTCGCGGCGCAGGCGGCGACGTTCGACCGGGCGGGCTACGATTTGGTCGCAATCAGTCGCGATACGTGCGGTTCGCACGCGAAATATGCGGCGAAGAAGGGCATCGATTACACGCTGGTGAGCGACCCCGACGACCGGTTCGCGCGGGCGACCGACTCGTTGGTGGAAAAATCCATGTACGGAAAGAAGTTCGTCGGCCCGGTCCGTGCCGCCTATGTCTTCGAGCGCGACGGCACAGTGCTGGCGGTGGTGGAAAAAGTGGATACGGCCGATCATGCCTCCCAGTTGCTCGATGTGATCAAGAAACTCTGAAAATGCCGGACCGGCTGTGCGGCACGACGCCGCGCGGGAACGCTCGGCTG
>JBEIHL010000133.1:0-7166 GCA_040381375.1 Opitutaceae bacterium | reverse complement strand
TCTCACGTTCGGTCGCGGCGTAAAGCCGCTCCTACAACACCCATTCGCCAGCCAGGAGCAGCCCCCGGTCGCGATTTGACCTTTGCGCCCGACCGGACGCAATTGCGCGTATGGCACCGTCTTCCTCGTTCCGTATCTGGCCCTTGGTTGGGTTCCTCGTGGTCACGTTCGCCGCCGCGGCCGTGGGCTCCGTGGCCACGGCGGAGAACGTGAAGAGCTGGTACCCGGGCCTGACGAAACCGTCGTGGACGCCCCCGGGTTGGCTGTTTGCGCCGGTGTGGACCGCGCTCTATATCGGAATGGCGGTCGCCGCGTGGCGTGTCTGGCGCCGGCTGACCGGCTCGGCGGCATTTGGCGTGCTCCGGCTGTATGGGACGCAACTGATGCTCAATGCGCTGTGGTCGGTGCTGTTCTTCGGGATGCGGCGGCCCGACCTCGCGCTCGTCAACATCGTGGGACTTTGGCTGCTGCTCGTGCTGGCGCTCGTGATTTTCTGGCGCGTCGACCGAATCGCCGGCGCCCTCTGGGCTCCCTACGTGGCGTGGGTCAGCTTCGCGACCGCGCTGAACGCGGCGATCTGGAACCTGAACCGGGGCTAGACCCACTCGCCGGCTCGGGACCGCGACGGGCAAATCAGCCCGGAGCCTGATGCGCATTTTTGCTCCTTGTGAGCGAACGCGACCATAGGCGTTGAGTTGGCGGGAGCGACGATCACGGTGAGCAAGTAACCGGTGCGATACTTCCGCCGTGCCGGCCGTGGCCCTACCTCATCCCAAAATAACGTGAATTTCACCCCGCTTGCCCGGTGTGTCGGTGTTCGGCGTCTCGTGTCGCCGTTGTTGGCTGTCTGCCTTCTTGCCCTGGTCTTCTTCCCGCTCGTGGCGCGGGCCGCCGAATCGGGCACGCTCACAGGAACGGTGAACAACACCGCGACCGGCAACCTGCTCGAGGGTGCCAAGGTCGAGGTTCCCGCGCTCGGCTTGAGCGTGCTCACCGACATCACCGGCCGCTATGTGCTTTCCGGGGTGCCGGCCGGCACGCACGAGGTGGTCGTTTCCTACATCGGCCTCGATCCGTCTAAGGAACGGGTGACGGTCGCGGCCGGTCAGCGAGCGGTGAAGAACGTCGATCTCACGGCTGGCATCTACAAGCTGCAGGCGTTCAAGGTCACGGGTGACCGCGAGGGCTCAGCGGCGGCGATCACCGCGCAGCGCAATGCCGACAACGTGAAGAACATCGTCGCGATGGACTCCTTCGGCAATCTGCCGAACCGCAGTCCGGGCGAGGTCGCCATCCGGCTGCCCGGCGTGGCGGGCAATCTCGACGCCGAGGGCAATGTCACGAGTCTCGTGATCCGCGGCATGGGGCCCGGCCTCAACGCCGTCACGATGGACAACACCATCATGGCGAGCGAAGGCGGCATGGGTCGCAATTTCCCGATGAGCATCCTGACCGGGGCACTGTTCGACCAGGTCGAGTTGATCAAGGGCCACACGCCGGACAAGGGTGCGGCCTCGATGGGCGGCACGCTCAATCTCAAGACGCGTTCATCGCTGAGCATGGCCGACAAGCGCCGTATCTCGTACAGTTTCGCCGGCCGGCTCGCGCCTTCGTTCACCGATCAGATTCCGATGCGCGAGGCGCACCGTTTTCACCCGCTGTTCAACGTCGGCTACCACGAGATCTTCAGCATCCTCGGTGGCGAACGTAACCTCGGCGTCGTCGTGAACACGTTCTACAGCGAAAATGTCGCGGGCATGTTCCGCACCACCCGCGATTTTCAGAACACGACCGCGCAGCCGGCCTACGTCTGGGATTACCGCACCCAGGACATTTTCAACAACCGGAAGCAGCTCAGCGCGAATGTGAAGGTCGAATACCGCCTGTCGCCGAATTCCAAGTTCACCGTGAGCACGCTGGGCGGAAACAACACGGAGCCTTTTGAACGTCGTTATGAGACCCGCGCCTACGCGGCGCAGTCTGTCGGCACGACGGGCACCGCCGGCATCCTGCCGGGTTACACCAGCCGCATCACGCAGGTGCGGGCAGCGACCGGTTCCACCATCGACGTCACCAACGCCCGCTACACCGGCTGGTCCCAGAACCTGCGCAACGCCGGCTTCGGCGCCGAGCATGAGTTCGGCCGGCTGCAGCTCGATTACGATGCGCTGTACAGCTCCGCGCGCGTCCTCTCCACGAAGAAGAAGGACGGCCAGCTCATCATGCGGCTGAACAACATCGGGTGGATCCTCGATCGCACGCAGTCGGATCTCCATCCGCGCTTCGTCCAGACCGAGGGCGTCGACTTCAACGATCCCAACAACTACCGGCCCGCACCCAACGGCCTGAACAATCGCAACGACGGCACCTTCCACCGCATTCGCGAACTCCGGGGCAACGCCCGCTACGCGCTGCCGTTCGCGGCGCCGACCTTCTTCAAGACCGGCGTCAACTGGCGCGAGCAGCAGATCTCAACCTGGAATCTCACCAAGCGTTGGAGCTACATCGGCACGGGCCCGCTGGCGGCGTCCCCGGGCACGATCATGTACGATCAGGTCAAGACCGGGCGGCGGATTCCCCAGTGGGAATCGGATGATTACATCAAGGGCGGCGTCCCGGTGAACCCGGCGCTCTGGCGCGAGGATGTCTATTATCACGAAACCACGAAGTACACCGGCACGCGCAAGGTGACCGAGACCGTCTCGTCGGGCTACGTCATGGCGCAGGGCAAACTGGGCTCGGAGGGATTCCTGCGGCGCACCGGCTACCTCACCGGCGTCCGGGCGGAGAAGACGGAGAACGACAGCTGGGGCTGGGTGCGCACCCGCATCCCGAGTTCGGCGGCGCAGCAGCTGGCCGACCCGGTCGGATCCGCGCAGCGCGACTACGCCAACACGCGCCGCGAGGTCAGCGGCAGCTACACGAAATCCTTCCCGAGCGTGCACCTCACCCACGAGATCACGCCCAACCTCAAGGCTCGACTGAGCTGGTCGACGAGCTTCGGCCGGCCTTCGCTGAGCAATGCGCTGCCGAACGAGAGCGTGAATGAAAACCTTCAGACGCTCACCCTCAACAACCCGTCGCTACTCCCCCAGATGGGCAAGAGCTGGGATGCCACGCTCGATTACTACTTCGAACCGGTCGGCAATTTCTCGGTCGGCTGGTTCCAGAAGACGATCAGGGACTTCATCGTGAGCGGCATCAATGTCGGCACGGTTCCCACCGGGACGGGCAACGGTTTCAACGGCGAATACGGCGGCTTCAACATCCTCACCACGGCAAACGCCGGGACCGCGACGGTCGAAGGCTGGGAAGTGTCGTACCAGCAGCAGCTGACGTTCCTGCCCGGACTCCTGAAAGGGCTGAGCTTCCTCGCCAACTACACCGAGCTGAAAACGAACGGCGATTTCGGCGGCACGGCGAATCTCACCACCGGCCAAGTCGCGGGCTTCATCCCCAAGACGTGGAATTTCAACCTCAACTGGCGCTACGGAAAGTTCAGCAGCCGGATCCTGGTCAATTACACCAGCGACTACATCACGAGCTACTCCGCCGCCAGCGTCGGCCGAAACCTGTACCGCTTCGAGCGCACGAGCGTGAATGCCGGCATCGAGTATCGGATTCGCCGCGACACGAGCCTCACGCTCGACGTCTCGAATCCGTTCTCCGAGCCGCAGGCGCTGTACCGCGGTATCCCCGACCAGATGCAGAGCACGATCAGCAACTTCACGACCCTCACGGTTGGCGTGACCGGGCGGTTTTAAGCGCGCATCGACGGCGGCAAGGCCCGTGTGCCCGCCCTGGGAGCCCGGAGCTCCCAGGGAAACTTTTCCTGATCGGCGATTGATGATGAATTCTCCCATGTACTCCTCCGTCTTCTATTCCCGCTCCGCGCTGGCTCTCATCGGCGCTCTTTTGGTCTTGGGTGCTGCGCCGTCGGTCGTCGCGGCCGATGCAGCCGTGCCTTCCGTCGCGGCTACCGGCAGCATCGCCGGCCGCGTTCAGAATGCCGTCATCGGCCGCTATCTGCCGAACGCCCGCGTGTCGGTGAAGGGAACCGAACTGGTCGCGTTGACCGACGAATTCGGCGGCTACCGGCTCAACTCGGTGCCCGCCGGCCCCGTCGTGCTCGAGGTCTACTACACCGGGCTGGATCCGCAGCAGATGCCGCTCACCGTCGCCGCGGGTACGACGCTGACGCAGGACGTGAACCTCATGAGTGTGGCGCGGTATGGCGCGACCACCGATGCGGTGAAACTCAGTGCCTTCGTCGTCGCGGCCGCGAAGGAGACCGAGGGCGAGGCGCTGGCGACGAACGAGCAGCGGTTCGCGGCCAACATCAAGAATGTCGTCGCCACCGATTCGTTCGGCGACGTGCAGGAAGGCAACCTCGGCGAGTTCATCAAGTTTCTGCCCGGCGTCGCGGTGAACTACGGCGACGCGGAGGCGCTTTCGATTTCGCTCCGCGGGTTCTCGCCCAATCTCACCGGCATCACCACCGACGGGGCGCAGATCTCCAACGCCAACTACGGCGGCTCATCGCGGGCCCCCTTCCTCTCGCAAACGTCGATCAGCAACATCTCCCGCGTCGAAGTTTCGAAAGTGCCCACGCCGTCGTCCGCGGCCGATTCGCTCGGCGGTTCGATCAACATGGTCAGCAAGAGTTCGTTTGAACGCAGCCGCGCCGAGCTGCGGTACCGCTTCTACCTGACCGGCAACTCGCACCGGCTGAAGGTCAAGGATCCGTACACCTTCGACGAGGAGACCTACAAGATCCTGCCGAGTTTCGATTTCGATTACACGCTGCCGGTAAACAAGAACTTCGGCCTCGTCGTCACTGGACTGACCACGAATTTCTACAACGAACAGCGCCTGCACCAAACGGTGTGGACCGAGACCGGCGCGGGCACGGGCGCCTCCATCAGCCGGCCGTTCCTCTCCAGCGACGTCGTGATCGACGCGCCGCGGTACACCTGGCGCAAGGCGCTCGGCCTGACGGCCGACTGGCGCGTCACGCCGAACAGCGTGCTCACCGTTGGGCTCGACATCAGCGATTTCCACTCCCAGGTCGCGAACGTCAGCCGCAGCACGCTGACCGGCACCAATGGCGTGCCGACGATCACGCCCGAGAACGGCGGCGTGCCCTTCAGCTACAGCCCTTCGCTGACGGTCGGTGCGACCGGCCGCGGATCGGTCAACCTCGCGGGCAACTCGGTCAACCGCTACGAACGCACGAAGGTTGGCAAGGTGCGGTACCGGTTCGACAACGGCGACTGGCGCCTCAACGCCGGCCTGAGCCGGTCGGCTTCGTCCACCAAGTTCCGCGGCGGCGGCGACGGCTGGTTCTTCACCAACATCGCGGGCACGATGGATTTTCCCGCGCGCGTCACGCTCTCGAATATCGCTCCCGTGGGCGACGGTGACTCCCGAACGGTCGCAAGGGCGTTCAACAACGCGAACCAGGAGGTCGACCTGAATGACTTCAACAACTACCGGGTCACGACCGCGACGATCAGCGTCCGCGACATCACCGACGACATGACCTTCGGCGACGCGAACGTACGCCGCCGGCTCGGTTTCCTGAGCTTCCCGGCCGCGCTCCAGGTCGGTGGCCTGCACCGGATCCAAAAACGCGACAGTCGCATTCCTTCCGTCGCCTATACCTACAACGGCGCCAACGGCAGCTTCTCGGCGAAGCCGTATCAATATCAGACCTACGTCAACCAGGACTCCGGCTTCGGCGCGAAAAATGTCGCGTTCCTCAATGTCGGCCGCGCTTCGCGCGCCTACCAGGCCGACACCCGCCTGTTCTCGCAGACCCTCGCGCAGCAGGTCGCCGGCCGGACTTCCGAGATCACGACCTCCGAGTTCATCGAGGAGGAGGTCAGCGCCGGCTATGGCCAGGTGGAGATGCAGCTCTTCAGCAACCGGCTGCGTGTCCTCACGGGTGTGCGCTTCGAGTCGACCTCGGCCGAGGGCGAGGGCCCGCTCTTCGACCCCGGCGCGGTGTTCGTGCGCAATGCCAACGGCACGTTTGCCCGCAACGCCGCCGGCCAGCGTATTCGGAAACCGGATGCCGGTGCCGCCGGGTCGATGGAGGAACTGCTGCTGACGCGGCGCGAGCGCGGCAACCAGGCCAGCGGCTCCTATGAAGGCTATTATCCGAGCCTGCACCTGACGTACGGGCTGACGGAGAACTTCCAGGCGCGCGCCGCCTACGCGAAGACCTACGGCCGGCCCAACTTCAACGAGGTCATCCCCAACGTGGTCATCAACGAGCGCGACCTGGACGAGAACCAGCTCGCCGACCCGAGCGTGATTCCCGGGTTCATCACCCTGCGCAACCCGGGCCTCAAGCCGTGGACCGCGGACAATTTCGACGTCTCGCTCGAATACTACACGAAGCAGGGCGGCGTGTTCACGGCGGGAGTTTTCCTGAAGGAGATCGACGACTTCTTCGCCAACGAGGTGCGCCGGATCACGGCGGCGGAGGCCGAGGAATACGGACTCGATCCGCGCTACGCCGGTTTCGAAGTGACGACCAAGGTCAACGCCGGCGCCGCCCGGGTGTCCGGGGCCGAGGTGAGCCTGCGCCACTCGCTCGCGCCCCTCGGCGGGTGGGGGCAGTACTTCTCCGTGTTTTTCAATGCCACCAAGCTGCGCCTCGAAGGCAACCGGCAGGCGGATTTCAGCGGGTTCATCGACGACAGCCGCAGCTGGGGCGTAACGTTCACCCGCCGCGGCCTCACCGTGATGGCCAAGTGGAATTGGCGCGGCGAGCAGAAGAACGCCGTGTTTCCGGCCTTTGGGCCCGATGCCTACAATTACATCGGCGCCCGCACGCACCTCGACCTCAACCTCGACTACCAGTTCAACCAGCGGATGTCGGTCTTCGTAAACGCCCGCAACGTTTTCGATGCCCGCAACGTGTCCTTGCGCTACGGCTCCCAGACCCCCGATTACGCCAAGGTCCTGACCAGCGCCGAATACGGCGTTCAACTCGGCGCCGGCATCAAGGGCAGCTTCTAACGGGGGCGTTCGAATGTAGGAGCGGGGTCACGCCGCCACCGACCGGTCATCGGCAAGCCCAGCCGCGGCGGGGGGCCCCGCCTACAGCGGGCAGCCGTGCCAGTAGCAACCGCATGGAGCGGGGAGCCGCGGCGGAT
>JBEIHL010000132.1:0-7174 GCA_040381375.1 Opitutaceae bacterium | reverse complement strand
CCGGGCTGGAGCCCGGCGCTCCCAGGGCAGCAAAAAGGCCGGTCTTGCGACCGGCCTCATGCGGATGAGAGGGCGAACTGCCCTGAACTCAGACTTCGTACGCGGGCAGCGTCTTGTCGACGCGGACTTTCTTAAGTCGGGCGAACGTCGGCACCCCGTTCTCGTGCGGGATCGAGACTTCGCCCTGAATCAGCGGCAGGGCGTAGCGCAGGAACTGGAAGTTCATGCTGTGCCCGTCTTCGTTGATCCACTCGCGCGGGAGCTTCTTGATCGAGTTGGCGACGTCGGCGAGCGGCGCGAGGCCGGTCTCGGTCGTGTAGTGGTCGCCGTCGCCGCGGAGCAGCGTGACCATCTTGTCGGTGTGGCCCTCGATGGCGGCCTCTACGGCGGCTTCACCGGCGCGGAACGCCTCGTCGGCGTCGGTCTTGGAGGCCGCGTGCGCGGCGCACCGCTGCAGCAGACCGGGCTTCGCGACGCGGATTTTCACGCCGGGGAGACTGGGCCCGAGAATTTCGGCGAGGGCGTCACCGGCGCCGCCGAGCTGGGCGTGACCGAAGGAGTCGGTGGAGGCGTTCGCGGCGACATAATTGCCGTCGCTGTCGACCAGACCTTCGGCGACGACGATCAGGCAGTACTTCTCGCGCTTCAGCACGCGCCGAATGTCTTCGACGACCTTCTCCTGGTTAAACGGGATCTCAGGGAGGAGAATGAGGTGCGGCGGATCGTGCGGGTGGTCGCGACGCTTGGCGAGGGAGGCACCGGCGGCGAGCCAGCCGGCGCTGCGGCCCATGACCTCAATGATCGAAACGAGATCTCCCTGGCCCATGGCCTCGTTGTCGCAGGCGACTTCCTTCACGCTCGTCGCGATGTACTTCACCGCGCTGGCGTAGCCGGGGGTGTGATCCGTGATCGGAAGATCGTTATCGATCGTCTTCGGTACGCCGATCACGCGGAGCTCGTAGTTCTGCTGCTGGGCGAGCTTCGAGATCTTGTCCGCCGTGTCCTGAGAGTCGTTGCCGCCGATGTAGAAAAAGTAACGGATGTTGTGCGCCTTGAACACCTCGAGCACGCGCTCGAAGTCCTGCTGCTTCTTCAGCTTGTACCGGCACGTGCCGAGGGCGGCGCCCGGCGTGTGGCGGAGCGCGCGAATCTCCTGCTGTGATTCCGAGGCGAGATCGATCAGGTCCTCCTGCAGGATGCCCAGCACACCATTCAGGGTGCCGTAGATCTCCTCGATGCACTCGTGGTTAAGTGCCTCCGAGACGATGCCGGCTACGCTGGCATTGATAACGGACGTGGGGCCGCCTGATTGGCCTACCAAGACATTTCCTACGAGTTCAGCCATGACTATGGTGTGGTAAAGGTTTGAGAGAACAGGAAGGACAAAAGAAGCGGGCGGCGTCGAGACGTGGCAAACTCAAATTTCCCGGTGACGCATTCGGTATCTTGGGAGAGCGGGTGTCCCCGCCCGCATATTGCTCTCCGTTCTTCATCGTCACGGGAGCGGCGGTGCGACGACGACCTCGATTCCTTTCCCGCGCAGCTCCTGCACGAGGCCCGCCGGCGCGAGCGCGTCCGTCACCACGACGTCCACGTCGGCGAAGTCACACAGGAAAAACGTCGAGCGGCGGCCGAATTTCGTGTGGTCGATGCAGAATACCACTTGGGCGGCGCCCGCGATCATCGCCCGCTGAATGTCGACCAGCAGCGTGTGGGAGTTATAGATGCCTTCGCCGGAAATGCCGCTCCCGCTGAGGATCGCGACGTCGGCGTGCATCCGGGAAAACGTTTCGACGGCGTGCGGCCCCACGAGCGTGCCGAGGCGTGGATAAATCGTGCCGCCGGAAAGATGCACCTCGTGGCGGTTCGAACCGGAGAACAGGTTGGCGACGGGCAGCGAGTTCGTGATGATCTGTGCGACCTTGTCGTCGAGTCGCTTCGCCACGTGGAAGCAGGTGGTGCCCGCATCGATGATCACGTTCTGGCCGGGCTTCACCAGCGCCGCGCACGCCACCCCGATCGACTCTTTTTCCCCGACCTGATGCGTGTCGCGGACGTTGAAAACATACTCGTCGCTCTTCGGCGCCTGCAGCAACCGGGCGCCACCATGCGTGCGCCGGGCCGCGCCTCTTTCTTCCAAGGCTGCGACGTCTCGCCGAATGGTCGACACCGAGGCGCCCAAGGCCTGAGCAAGCTCTTCCAAGGTAGCGAATTCCGCCTTCTGCAGGTAGGACTCGATCTTGGATTGGCGTTCTTCGGCCTGCATCTTTGCCCTTAAAATTGGAAGAATATGGAAGATAATGCAACGTATCCGTTGACACTTTGGAAGAATATTGGCGTTTATGGCGCTCGTTCCGAGCAACCCTTGCCATGTCGCTGCCACCGCCCACTCCACATCGCGTCGAGATCGAGCACTTGGTGCGTCGTGCGATCTACCAGCGCATGGGCAAGACCCTGCCGCGGGTCGCGCAGGCGCCGAATCCGCTGCTCGTGAACATCAGCGCGCGGCACTGTCACCTGACCCCGGCGGCGGTGGAGGCCCTTTTCGGTCAGGGCGCGAAGCTCACCCCGATGAAGTGGCTGTATCAGAAAGATCAGTTCGCGGCCAAGGAGACCGTGACGCTGATCGGTCCCCGCAGTCGGGTGATTTCCAATCTCCGGATTCTCGGCCCGTGCCGTGACCTCAACCAGATCGAACTCGCGCTTACGGATTCGATCGCGCTCGGTTTCGACATTCCGATCCGCTCGTCCGGCAACATCGCGGGCACGCCTGGCTGCATGCTGATGGGCCCGGCGGGATTTTTCGAGATGAAGGAGGGCGTCATCCGCGCCGCACCGCATGTACACATGCATCCGGACGACGCCTCGTTCTACGGCGTCAAGGCGGGCGAGTACATGAAGCTGCGCGTGGGCGGCCCGTGTGCGACGACCTTCGACCGGCTGCTCGTGCGCGTGCACGCCGACTTCAAGCTCGAGGTGCACATCGACACCGACGAGGGCAACGCGTGTGCCCTTCAGGCGGATACTCCCGTCGAGCTGCTCACGTGAGCCCCGGCACCTTTTCGTCTCTCAACCCTCACCGCTCAACTCTCAACATCAGGATCCCAACAATGAATGATTCCATCGGCATGGTAGAAACCCGTGGCTATGTAGGCAGCGTCGAAGCCAGCGACGCCATGGTCAAAGCCGCGAACGTCGTACTCGTTCGCCAGATCCAAATCGGCGGTGGCTTTGTCACCGTGGTCGTCAAGGGCGACGTCGGTAGCGTCAAGGCCGCCGTCGAAGCCGGCTCCGAAGCCGCCAAACGCGTCGGCGAACTCGTCTGCTCGCATCTCATCGCCCGTCCCCACGGCGAACTCATCCGCACGCTCGGTCTCTGAGCCGCGGTCGCACCACTCTCATCGTCCAACCCTCATCTCTTTTCTCCCATGGCACAGGAAGCAGTCGGTCTGATTGAAACCAAAGGATTCTGCGCGCTCCTCGAGGCCGCTGATTCGGCCCTCAAGGCCGCCAGCGTCACGATGACGGGCTACGAAGCCGTCGGCAGCGGTTATGTCTGCGCATTCTTCCGGGGTGACGTCGCCGCCGTGAAGGCCGCGATTGACGCCGCCGCCGAGGCCGCCGCCAAGGTCGGCGAAGTCGTCGCCGTCCAGGTCATCCCGCGCCCGCACGAGGATCTCGCCGGCCTCGGCAAGTGGCTGCAGCAGCCGTCGGCCTAAATCGACCGACGGGAGATTGCCCACGGAGCCCACGGACTACACGGAAGCATGCGGGGTCCCGGCCCAGTGGCCGATCCGCACGGCTCGTCCTCTTCCGTGTGTTCCGTGGGCCAAACCTCCGTCCTCATGAACATCCTCGTCGCCAACCTCGGCTCGACTTCGTTCAAGTTCCGACTCTTCCGCTTTGGCCCGTCGACCGGGTCCGGAGCGGGTGGGGCCGGCGCGGTGACGTTGCTCGCGAAGGGCGGCTACGAACGCGTCACTGACTACGGCCAGGCGATCGACGATTGCCTCGCCGAGCTTCGCGCCGGCGGCCACGTGCAGTCGTCGGCCGACCTGCACGGCGTGGGTTTCAAGACCGTGCTCGGCCGCAACCTGACGGGCTGCGTGCGCGCCGACGCCCGCGTGATCGCCGCGCTCGACGGCTTCAAGGAAATCGCCCCCGCGCACAACCCGCCCTACGCGCTCGGCATCCAGCGCTTCCAGGAAAAGCTCCCGGGCGTGCCGCTCGTCGCGTTGTTCGAGACGGCGTTTTATCAGTGGGTGCCCGAGGCCGCCACACGTTATGCCGTGCCGCAGGCCTGGCACGAGGCGGGCGTGCGCCGCTATGGTTTTCATGGCGCGAGCCACAAGTTCGTCGCCGAACGCTCGGCCGAACTGTTCGGTCGCGCCGACATCGCCGACCGCGTTCGCCAACTCTATCAGAACGGTCCGGTGCCGCTCGCCGCGGGTGCCAAGCCGCTGCGCGTGATTTCCTGTCATCTCGGCGGCAGCAGCTCGATCACCGGCATGCGCGACGGCGTCGCGATCGGCACGAGCATGGGCCTCAGCCCGCAGTCCGGCCTGCCGCAAAACAATCGCGTGGGCGACCTCGATTCCGCCGCGGTGCCGTTCGTCATGAAGACGCTCGGCTTGTCGCTCGCCGAGGTGGAACGCCAGATGACGAAGGAGAGCGGCCTGCTCGGCCTCTCCGGCGCCGGCAACGATCTGCGCGATGTCCGCGCCGCCGCGCAGCAGGGCAACCCCCGCGCGCAGCTCGCGCTCGACGTGTTCGTGCAGTCCGCGCGTCACTGGATCGGCGCCTTTCTCCTCGAGCTCGGTGGCTGCGACGCACTCGTGTTCACCGCCGGCATCGGCGAAAACAATCCCGACCTGCGCGCCGCGATCTGCGCCCGGCTCGACGACCTCGGTCTCCAGCTCGATGCGGCGAAGAACAACGCCCTGCGCGGCGCCGAGGGCGAAATCTCCGCCGCCGGTTCACGCACCCGGGTCTTCGTCATTCCCGCCAACGAAGAGCTCGTCGTCGCGCGCGAAACTCTCCGCTGCATCGGCGCCAATTGATTTTCCCTCTCGATTCTCAACCCAAACGATCAACTCGATTATCATGGCCTCCAAAGCAATTGGTCTCCTCGAAACCCGCGGTCTCACCGCGCTCGTCACCGGCGTCGATGCGATGCTGAAATCCGCCAACGTCACGCTCGCCGGCCCGATGAAGCAGGTCGGCAATGCGCTCGTCTCCGCCGTCGTCGTCGGTGACGTCGCCGCCGTCAAGGCCGCCACCGACGCCGGCGCCCAGGCCGCCCGCACGGTCGGCGAAGTCGTCAGCGTGCAGGTCATCCCGCGTCCGCACGACGACGTCGCCGTCGTCCTTCCCAAGCCCGCCGCGCCGGCCGCCAAGAAGTAACCCGGCCCATGTTCCTCGCGCGCGTCATCGGCTCGGTGGTCTCGACCAAAAAGGACGAGGCCATGAAGGGTCGCAAACTCGTCGTCCTGCGGCCGCTGCTGGTCGACGAATCCAACCCCGCGCAGTTCCGCCCCGGCGCCAACACGATCGTCGCCGTCGACACGCTCGGCGCCGGCCTGGATGAAGTCGTGCTGTTCTGCCAGGGCAGCTCCGCCCGCCAGGCCAGCGGCATGAAGACGCTGCCCGTCGACGCCGTCATCGTCGGCATCGTCGATGCCGTCGATGTCCTGAACCAGAAAATTTATCCGCCGAAGAAGTGAGCGACCGTTGGCCCCACGCTCCGCATACACCGAATCCCATGTTCATGTTTGTCATTCTGAGCGGAGCGAAGAATCCAGCCGGACCCTCGCCCGCCGGCAGTGGAGCGGGCCTCCAGGTGGATTCCTCGCTCTGCTCGGAATGACAACCCGTCTGCCGCCGTCACCATGAGTTCCCCCCTGCAACTGGACGAACAGGCCCTCCGCTCGATCGTCGAAGACGTGATGCGGAGCCTCGGCCGTTCGCCGATCGTTTCGCCCGCGCCCGCGCCGTCCGTCGCCGCCGCTCTCGCCTCCGCGCCGCCCGCGATTCGCCGCGGCGGTCCGCGGTTCGGGGTGTTCGAGGACGTGAAGGAGGCGTGCGCCGCCGCCCAGGACGCGTTCGAACAGCTCAAGACCAAGGGCATCGCCGGTCGCGCCAAGGTCGTCGAGATCGTGAAGGCGCTCTGCACCGAGAAGGCCGCCGAGTGGGGCAAGTTCGAGTTCGAGGAGACGAAGATCGGCCGCCTCGAGCACAAGATCGAGAAGCTGCAGATCGTGAAACTCGTCCCCGGCGTCGAGTGGATCAAGCCGTACGGCATGAGCGGCGACCACGGCATCACACTCGAGGAATACACGCCGTTTGGCGTCGTCGGCGCCATCCTCCCCGTCACGCATTCGATCCCGACGCTCAGCGGCAATGTCATCAACATCGTCGCCGCCGGCAACGCCGTCGTTTTCAACCCGCACCCGGGCGGCGCCCGTTCCGCCGCGCTCGCCGTCCGCGCCTACAATGAGGCGATCCACGCCGCGCTCGGGATCGAGAATCTCGTGTGCACCGTCGAGAAGCCGACGCTTGAGTCCTTCGACGCGCTGACGAAACACGAGGCGATCCGGCTGCTTTGCGTCACCGGCGGCCCCGCCGTCGTCGGCGCTGCCATGAAGTCGGGCAAGCGCGCGATCTGCGCCGGCCCCGGCAATCCCCCGGTCCTGGTCGACGGCAGCGGCTGCCTCAAGAAGGCCGCGCGCGACGTCCTCCAGGGCGGCGGCTTCGACAACAATCTGCTCTGCATCGGCGAAAAGCAGGTCTTCGTCCTCGAGCCGCACTTCGACAAGTTCCTCGACGGCCTGAAGGCCGCGGGTGCCGTGCAGCTCAATGCCGCGCAGGTCGCCAAGTTGACCGCCGCCGCATTCACGTTCTCCAAGGATGCGGGCGGCTGCTCGCACGCCGCGGTCAACCGCAAGCGCGTCGGCGCCGACGCGTCCGTGCTCGCCCAGATCGCCGGCACCAGCGCACCCGCGAACACGCCGATGCTCTTCGCCGAGACCGACGCCGACCACGAGTTCGTGCTCGAGGAGCAGATGATGCCGATGCTGCCAGTCGTGCGCGTGAAGAACATCGAGCAGGGCATCGAGGCCGCGAAGAAGTCCGAACACGGCTACAAGCACTCCGCGATCATCCACTCGCTCAACGT
>JBEIHL010000131.1:0-7193 GCA_040381375.1 Opitutaceae bacterium | reverse complement strand
GTCGACGCCGAGCCGGGCTGGAGCCCGGCGCTCCCAGTGCGACTCAGAACGTCCCGCGCACGCCGAGCGTGATGCCGGTGCCCATCGCCTGGAAGCCGGTGACTACAGCCGGATTGGTTCCGCTCTTCTGCATGTTGAGCAGCGGTGCGTCGAAGACGTTTCTCAGGGAGAAGAACAGGTTCACGCGGTCCGAAATCCGGTAGCCGCCGCCGGCATCGATCACGGTGCGGTGCCGGCGATACGTCGTACCGGTGGCGTTGGTCGGGAAATTGTCGTGCCAGTTGAGACTCCCGTAAA
Organism: Opitutaceae bacterium; assembly: GCA_040381375.1. Lineage (GTDB taxonomy): Bacteria > Verrucomicrobiota > Verrucomicrobiia > Opitutales > Opitutaceae > ER46. Next base: position 6,896 of record JBEIHL010000131.1, on the reverse strand, counting down.
CGCTCAGGCCGCGCCACGCGTAGCTGAGCCCGGCCTTGAACGAGTGCCCCGTCAGCAGCGGGAGAATAACCTCCGCATAGTTCCGCGTGTAGCTGGCCCGCGCGTTCAAACCCTTCAGCACGCCCGGCAGGAACGAGAGACTCTGGCTGTATTCGAGCTCCATCCCTCGCACGACGGTGCGATTTCCACCGCTGGTGGTCGTCGTGAAGATGTAGGAACTGTAATCCTCGTCACCGGTATAGCCGTACTCCGCCGCCGTCAGCTCGCTCGTGATGAAGAGGCCGTCGACGGTGTTCTGATAGAAGTTCGCCGCCACGATGCCGACCGGTTCGAAATAGTACGCCAGCCGCGCCGACAGGTTATCGGAGTACTCGGGCTTCAGATTCGGGTTCGGCGCGCTGACGCGCAGCGCCTCTTCGTTGACCACCCAGACCCCCGCGACATCGCGGAAGGTGGGCCGGCGGATCGTGCGGCTGTAGCCGAAGTGGGCGTCGATGTTGTCGGTGAACTTGTACTTGAGTCCGGCGCTCGGAAACATCTCTCCGTAATCGCCCTTCCGGTGGACGCGGGGCCGGGAGAAGTATTGGTATTCGAGGCCCGGGATCGTGGTGGCCCGTCCAGCCGCCACCGGGAAGCCCGCCGCCCGCACCTCGCTGCCCGGGCGCGGATTGAACTCAAGCGAATCGCCGTGCGTCGACTCATAGCGCAGGCCGCCGCGGAAAAGCAGTTTGCCGACATTGCCCGTGGCCATCACGAAGGCCGCGTTGATGTCCTCCACGTAGTGTTTTTTATTCGCGATGAAAGCATTGTAGTAATTCGTCGCCGTCATCGTCTGCGTGAAGTATTCGGGCCGCTCCCGATACAGCTTCCAGACCTCGAGCGTGTTGGGGTGGAAGATGTCGCCTCCGGACGACGAGCGAATGCTTGCCCCCAGCATGCTCAGGTCCATCGGCCACTGCGACTGCACGTTCCGCCACGCGCCGTTGCCGGCACCGGGGCCGGTGTAGGTGTACTGCAGCGACTCACGCTCGAGTTCGAAGTCGCGAATCTCGCGCTTCGACTTCACGCCGGTCTTCCAGGTGAGGGGAAACCGCCCCTTGGTCTTGAGCGTCGCGCTGACGTCACCGCTGTAGATCTTGGTGCCGGCAAAGCGGCCGTCATCAACGAAGATGGCCGGGGTGGTGTATCCAGCTCCATTGTACCAATCGGGACCGGCGGTCTGGACCACGCGCCAGTCGGCGCTCGACAGGTGCGAGCGGTCGGCCTGGAACGTGACGTTGTTGAGCGTCGGGCTGTTGGTGTTGTAGATGGCGTCCCAACTGTTCGGGCTGTACCAGCTCTCCGACTCCGCGATCGCAAAGCGGCCGTCGATCGTGAGATCACCGCGTTTGTATTCGAAGCGCGGAGTGTAGGTGATGTTCTTCCCCATTTTGTTGATGCCTTGGGGATTCACCGCGACGCGACCGTTGCCCACGCCCGAGTTGAAGCTCTTCATCGGATCGCCACCGACCACCAGGGCCCGCGACACGGCGGTGAACGTCGTGAGCCGCATGAAATACCAGAGATCGACCGTATTGTAGATCGCACCGAGCGACAGGATCAGATTCGGCGTCGCCTTGAAATCGGCGGTCAGCGTGGCGGTGAACGCCTCGTTCGTGCGCGCGCCGTACAGCGGATTCAACGTCGTCACGACCGCAGGCCGCGGGTCGGCGGTCGTCGCCGTGTAATTGTAGCCGATCGAGTACTGCGAGAAGACGGAATAGACGTCGGAGCTTGTGACATTGAGGACCAAACCCAGCCGGTTGTTCAGGAAGATGTCCGAGTACTCGAGGCTCCCGCCCGGCCGGAGCTTCCGCTTCTTGCGGTCGTCCGGGCCGTACGTGCGATCAAAGGTGAGGTCTTCGGAAAACGCCGAGACGTTGGCCGACCAAGCGATGCGGCGACCCTTGCGGTCGAAGGCACGCTTCGAGCGGAGGTTGATCGTGCCCGCGGGAGCATTGGCGTCCTGGTCGGCGCTGACGGTCTTGAACACCTCGATCGAGTCGAGGCTGCTGAGCGTGATCTGCTCGAAGTTGAACGCGCGCGCGTTGCCGGCCGCGCCGGCATTCGCATCGGACCCGGCGAGCGAAATGCCATCCACCGTGACCGAGGTGTATTCGGTGCCGAGACCGCGCAGGCGCACGCCCTGGGCCTTGTCGGCGTTGAGGTCGATTTCGACGCCGGGCAGGTGCTTCAGGAACTCGCCGATATTGCCCTCCGACACGTCGCCGAACGTCTCCGACGCGACGCTGTTGGTGATGTTCATCGAGTTCCGCTGTTCCATGATCGCCTTGGCATTGCCCTCCCGCTCGCTCGCTACCACGAAGCGCGAGAGCGTGAGCGTCGATCCGTCCGCGGAGCGTTCCAGCGAACTCGTCAGCTGGAAATCAAGCGTCGCCGTGGCGCCGGCGCCGACCGTCACCGGCTGCGTCTCCGTGCGGTAACCGGTGTAGATGACGGTGACGTTCACGCGTCCGGGCGCCACGGACGAAATGCGGTACTCACCGCCGTCGCCGGACGAGGTCGACTGGCCGGTTTCCACGATGCGAATCTGGGCATTGCGCACGTACTCGCCGGTGGCGGGATTGAGCACCCGGCCGGTCAGCACGCCCGGCGATCCCGATTGCGCCACGGCAGGCGACGCGAGCGCAATGGCAGACACGCAGGCTATGATCAGCAGCCAGCGCGAGCGGCAGGACGCAACGAAAACGGAGCGGGGAGTCAGACGGATCGAATTCATGGGGTGATACGGGGATCGAAGGAACGAGAACGCTACGCCGCGACTCACGCCCGGGTTCGGTGAACAGCTGGGGGACCGGAGATGGGAATTCGCAAACGTCGGCGCGGGCTCGAGCACGACGCGAACGATCTTTCGCGCCGAGTCACCACCTGCGGTATTGCCCTTTGGTGCTATCCACCGCGCATGGCCCGACTCTCGCCCGCAACGCGTTTCTCCAGAGCAACGCAGGTCCTTCGTGTTTCAATCCATCCGGCGGCATGCGAACGATTCTCGTCCTAAAACTGCGTCAGCCGAACGCGGACATTGCCCGGTCGAGCACGTCGCCGAGCGGCAGGGCACGCCCCTCCGTCTCGGCCCGGTCGACGTCGGCCGCCGGCACGTTCTGCCGCGTCTGCGCGATCACCTCGTCGAGGGATTTCGCATCCGCCGGCTCGAGGGGAGCTCCGATTGTTTCCCGCAGCGCCCGCGCCGCGGCGAAAAACATGAGGGCCGTGGCCGGTGCGTCCTTCAGCCGGCCGAGCCGGCCGAAACCCTCGAGCAGAAACGCGAGCGCGCGCCGGTCGCCGAGCTCGCGATTGATCGTGATGCTCTCGGCAAGACAGCGGTGCGCGAGGGCGGCATCCGCGGTGTCGAGGGCGAGTTCGGCGAGACTCGAAAGCGCATTGGCCGTCGACCAGCGGTCGCCCACCGCCTGGTTCAACTGCACGCTTTCCTCCAGCAACTCCCGCGCGAGGTCGTACTCCTTGCGAAAGCGGCGGATGAAGCCGAGGTTGTTGAGGGAATTGGCGATCTCGCGCCGGTCGTTGAGCCGCCGCCGGATGGTGAGGCTGCGTTCGTAGAAACCCAGCGCGGTGTCGATTTCGCCCTGGGCGCGCGAGACGATGCCGAGGTTGTTGAGCGAGCGCGCGGCATCCGTATCAGCCCCCAGCCGTTCGCGAATCGAAAGCGCCTGTTGGTAGAGTTCGGCGGCCCGGCCGAATTTTCCGGTCTGCGCGGACAGCGTGCCTTCGAGGTGAAGCATCAGCGCGACGCCGGCATCGTTGCCGATCTCGGCGTTCTCCTGGCGCGCGCGCCCGATCCACGTCTCCGCGTCGGTGAACTCACCGCGCTTGCGGTGCAGATCGCCGATCGCACCGGCCATCGCGGCGCGGGGGCTCAAGAGTCCCAGTCGTTCCGCCAAGTCACGCGCCTCGCGGTAGCGCGCGGCCGCATCGTCCCAGCGTCCGGCCAGCTCCAGCACATCGCCAAACCGCGCCAGGACGTCGACGCGCGCCCCGTCCGCGAGCAGCGCGAGCGCACGTTCGAAGTAACTGACGGCCGAGGGCAGCGCGTAGGCCTCCCGCGCGGCGTCGCCGGCGACCACCAGATAGTGCCGCTTCTTTTCCTCGCAATTGCTGCGGTCGTAGTGGAACGCCAGCAGGTCGAGCCACGGGCGCACGTTGTCCCCTGCCATCCGCTCGAGGTGCCGGCCGATGGTCTCATGAATCGTCCCGCGAAACCCGTAGGGAAGGCTCTCGTACGCGACCTCCTGAATCACGATGTGCTTGAAAAGGTACGCGTCCTCGCCGTCGACGGGCTCCGGCAGCGCGATGTCGCGCGTCTGCATCTCGTTCAACTGCGCGGCCAGTCCGGCCCGCACCCGCTCGAGGGGATGAACGCCGAAGAGCACTGCGGTGCGGAACTGGCGGCCGATGACGCTCGCCACCTTGAGCGTGCTGCGGGCGTCCTCCGTGAGCTGGTCGATGCGCCCGAGCACCAGGCTGTGCAGGCTCTCTGGCAGGTCGATCGACGCGAGCGCCCGGGGATCGCGCGGGTTCGTGCCCCGGGCCTTGAGCAGGTTCACGACCTCCTCGATGAAGAACGGATTGCCGTCGGCGCGGGACGTAATCAGGTCGACGAGCGGAGCCGGCGCAGCGCCCGCGCCGAAGGTTTCGGAGAGTTTGAACTCCACGAGCTGGCGCGCTTCATTCTCCGGCATGTTGCCGAGCGGGATCGTGGTGACGTAATCGAGTCCGTATTCGTTCGCGCCCAGGAGTTCGCCGGTCCGGACCGGCCGGTGAGCCAGCACGATCGCGACGGGAAAGCGCGCGACGGCGCGCACGAGCGAGGCGAGCAGCGTGCGCGACGCCTCGTCGATCCAGTGGCATTCCTCGAGCACGAAGAGCAGCGGGCCGCTGTGCACCCGGTGGCGAATGCACTCGACCACGAGGCCTTCCAGCGAAGAGCGGCGGACCTTCGGGTCGAGCGTGCGGGTGAGGTCGCTCTCCGGCAGTTGCACGTTGAGCAGGGGCCCCAGCAACGGCGCCCGCGCTGCCAGTTTCGGATCATGCGCGATAAGTTCCCGTTCGACGATGGCCAGGGTCTCCGCGGCGTCCGCGCCCGGCGGCACCTGGAAAAAAGAACGCCAGATCGGAATCCACACCGAGTAGCTGGCTTCACGCGCGAGCACCGGACAATCGCCCGCGAACGCCGCAAACCCGAGCGTACTCGCCTCCCCCACCACTTCCGTGAGCAACCGCGTCTTGCCCATGCCGGCGTCGGCCGAAATCGCGATCACCTGCCCGCGCCCCTCCCGCGCCTGCTGCAGCCGGTCGACCGCGAGGGCGAATTCGCTCTTGCGTCCGATCATCGGCGTCGCGTGGCGCGCCGACCAGCTCGCGCTCAGGATCCCCGTCTGCCGGCGGCTGAGCAGGCGGAACACCGGCACCGGTTCCTTCTTCCCCTTCACCAGCACGGGCGGCAGTTCCTGCAGCTCAAACATGTCCATCTGCCGGCTCGCCGCATGCGAGCTGACCAGGATCTCACCCGCACCCGCCTTGGCCATGAGCCGGGCGGCCAGGTTGGTGTCGTCCCCCATCACGCCATACGTGCGCCGCACGTCGCTACCGTAGGCGCCCGTGCGCATCGTGCCCCGGGTGACGCCCACGTGCGTCGCCCCGAGAAAGGCGGCAATCTCCTTTGGCGGATGCACAATCTCGAGCGCCGCCGTGCACGCGCGCATGGTGTCGTCGTCATGGGCGAGGGGCGCCCCCCACGCCGCGTAGAAATAATTCCCCTTTTCGCCGATGATGATCTGCAAGAGGACGCCCTCGAGCTGGGAAATGATGCGCTGCAGCCACCGGACGTAGGCGTCGAGATTGGCGGGCGCCGATGCATCACGCTCGAAATCGATTCCGGTGAACCGCACGAACATCACGGTCGCCGGCCGGAGCTCGGTCAGGAATACGTCCTGGCCGGAGACAATCCGCCGCCCCACCTCCGGCACGAGCCAGGGCAGCAGACGCTTGCGGGCGTCAGCCGGAACGGTCAACGGCGCCCGCGGCCGGGGCGGCACCTCGTCGCGCATCCCGGCCACGACCGCCACTTCCGCCGGCTCCACCCCCGGAGGCAGCCGGCGCCATTCACGCACGTCGACCTGCGTCCCGAGTCGGCGAACCGTGTCGGCATCGACAATGATCTCGCCCCGCGCCGCCGCGCCTTCACAGACCGCGACGTGCTCCATCACCGCGCCGGCCAGAATATCGAGCCGCTGAATCTTTGGATCACCGACCGCAAAGCGGCGCACCTTTCCCGTGGCCACCGCCACCTTCATGCCCAAGGAAACGGAGCCGCCATCCGGCAACTCCACGCGCGCGAATTTCTCCATCGCCCGCTGCAGATGCACCGCGGCGGTGACGGCGACCGCACCGTCGTCTCCCGCAAACCAGACGAACATCGCGTCGCCGGCGAAGCAGATAATGCTGCCGCCAAAACGCACCACCTCGCTAATCAGCGCGTCGTAAACGGCATTCAGTTTGTCGGTGAAATACTCTCCGCCACGCCGCGGCCCAAAGCGCGCGAACACCGCTTCCGTCAGCGGGGTAAACCCGGAAATATCCGAAAACAGCACCGCGCCGTGATCCGTTTTCGGCAGCGTCGTATGGCCAAGAATGGCCGCCGCCCGATCAGGTGGAAGATAAGCAAGGAGCTGCGCGATGATGGACGTCTCGGACATGCTGAACCCAGGGTCGCCGGGACCGAAGGCCTCACCGTCGCGCATGTCAACGGTCGGGTAGCGGTTCCTGCCAAACGCTACGCTCCATCGGACGATTGCGACCCTGGGAGCGCCGAGCTCCAG
>JBEIHL010000130.1:0-7226 GCA_040381375.1 Opitutaceae bacterium | reverse complement strand
GACCGGTGTGGCCCAACCTGAAGGAAGCGCTGGTCAACACGATCCGCCTCGGTGCCGTGGCCTCGCTCTTCGGCATCTCGATCAGTCTCGCCCTCGGTGTGTTCGCGGGCCTTCGCCCGGGCAAGCTGCGCGACAGTGCGGTGAACACGGGCGCCCTCATCGGATTCTCGATCCAACCCTTCATCAGCGCGGTGCTGCTGCAACTGCGGACGCCGATGGCGGGCCTCCAGATGGACATGCTCTACAACAAGCAGGGCAACCGGCTGACATTTGCCTACCCGGTGGGCGCGATCGTCGCGGAACTCTTCGGCAAGATCGCGTGGTTCGATCAGGTGCTCGCCTTGGTGGCGTATCTGGTGGCGTTGGTCGCCGCGGGGTCGGTGCTGGCCAGCATCTACAACTCGATGAGTGCGCGGCAGCGGGACTTGGCGATTCTGCGCGCGCTGGGGGCGAAGCGCCGGACCATTTTCGGGGCCGTGCTGGCCGAGGCAGCCTGCATTGGGGCGCTGGGGGCGGCGGTGGGCTTTGCGGTCTATTTTGGACTGTTTGCCGGGGTGGCGAATCTGATCCGGGCCCAGACCGGGGTCGTGCTTGATCTGTCGGCCGGGCATCCGGTACTGTGGATCTGTCCGCTGGCGATGGTGGCCCTATGTGCGCTCGGCGGCGTGGTGCCGGCGTTCAAGGCGTACCGGACGCCGGTGGCGGAGACGCTGGCGCCGGTGTCGTGATTTTCCTGGGAGCGCGGACGCCCTCGTCCGCATTCCAAACCTGCGGACGGGGGCGTCCGCCTTCCCAGGGGAAAGGCGACGAAGGTGCTATGCCGAACCGCGCGCGAAATGCCGTTTCCGTTTTGACGACCGGGCTTTCGTGGCTAGTTTCCGCCCCACTATGAAGCTGGCTCCCCGTACCTTTCAGGCGTTGGTGGTCTCCTCGTTGCTTCTCGTTCCGTTCGCGGTTTGGGCCGCCGATGCAGCGGCACCTGCGGCACCTGCGGCGCCGCTCACGGCGCCCGAAGTCGAGAATGGTTACCTGAAGCTTGGCTTCGATCAGCTCGCGTCCTACCCGTTTACGCCCCCGGCGTTCGATCCCGCCGCCGATCCGAATGCCAAGCCGCCGACCGGGGAGGAACAGATCCCGGCGATGGTGAAAAGTTGGAACGGCAAGAAGGCCGTCATCACCGGCTACATGGTGCCCGTGAAAATGGACAAGGGCCTCGTCACGGAATTCCTGCTCATGCGCAATACGATGGCCTGCTGCTTCGGCACGGTGCCCAACATGAACGAGTGGGTGATCGTGAAGATGAAGAAGGGCGTGCAGCCGATGATGGATGTGCCCGTCGCTTTCTACGGTGAGCTCAAGGTCGGCGCGATGTTCGAGAACGGCTACATGACGGGCCTGTACGAGCTCGACGGCGAGAAGATGGGCGAAGTCCAGGGCTGAGGCTGAAGCCGCCGGCTTCAGCAAGGATCAAGTTTCAGGGATCAAGTACCAAGGGCGGCCGCTTCTTCGAAAAGACAGCTGGCAAGCCTCGGTCTGACCTTGGAACTTTCCCCTTCACACTTGTCACTTCGCTGCACGGTACCGCCGCTCGGCTGGCCGGTGGGACGTCGACCTGATACTTGTCACCTGTCCCTTGTCACTTCGCTGAGCGGCACCGCCGTTCAGCGTTCAGCGCGATATGTCACCCTGCGTCAGAATGCGGAACCCCTGCGTGATCAGGGCCTGCGTGGCGACGTCGACATCCTCCGCGTTGATCGCGAGGCCGGAGCGGCCGTCGGGACGTTTGATGAAGCTGTAGATGTAGTGGATGTTGATCTCGGCCTCGAAGAGGGCGGAGAGCACATCCCGGAGTTGTGATTCGTCGACGATCTCGACCGCGAGCACATCGCACTCCACGTAGGGAAAATCATTGTTGATCATCAGCTCGCGCGCCTTCTCCGGATCGTCGACGATCAGGCGCACGATGGCGCTGTCGGTCGTATCCAAAACGGTGATGCCCATGATGTGGACGTTGTTGTCCTTGAGCAGCGTCGTCAGGTCGTAGAGCCGACCGAGGCGATTTTCGGCAAAAACGGAAAACTGCTTTACCGGGTCCACCGGAGTTGTGCTGATCTGCGCGGCCATGGGCGGAGGCTGGGTCCGATGGTCGTTGGGGTCAACGGCTTGCTGGCCGGCGCCGCCGCTTGAAGTCGGCGCCACCGTTCCCCAAGGTCCGGTGGTGACTCCGGAAACCTCGCACGCTCATTCCCTCGCCGCGCGGGATGCGCAGCGCAGTGCGCGTCTGGTGCTCCGGGGCATCGTGCTCAATGCCGCGCTCGCCGGCGTCAAGTTTGCGGGTGGAATCTTCGGCAACACCTACGCGCTCATCGCGGATGGAGCCGAGTCAACCGTGGACATTTTCTCCTCGGTGCTCGTCTGGGCGGGTTTTCGGGTCGCCGCCCTGCCACCGGACGAAAACCACCCGTACGGCCACGGCAAGGCGGAGGCGGTCGCGGCACTGGCGGTCGCCGCGTTCATCTTTGCGATGGCGGGCTGGGTCGCGTTTCACGCGGTGCGCGAGATCATCACGCCGCACCAGGGGCCGAGTTGGTGGACGCTGCCGCTGCTGGCGGGCGTGGTGGCGGTCAAGGTCTGGTTCGCGCGGCGCCTGCGGGTGGCGGGCGTCGAGTCGGGCAGCACCGCGCTGGGCGTGGAGGCGTTGCACCATTGGACGGATGCTGTGACCTCCGCCGCCGCCTTCATCGGCATCGCCGTGGCGCTGATCGGCGGTCCGGGCTGGGAGTCCGCTGACGACTGGGCGGCCCTCCTGGCGTGTGTGTTCATCTTCTTCAACGGCGCGAGCATGGTCATGCGGGCGCTGGGTGACGTGATGGACACGGCGGTCCCGGTGGATTTCGAGCGCGAAGTACGGGCGCTGGCGCTCGAGGTGTCCGGGGTCGAGACGCTCGACAAGGTGCGGATGCGCAAGAGCGGCCTGAGTTATCTCGTCGACATCCAGGTGCGCGTGGATGGTGACCTCACCGTGCGCGCCGGCCACGATATCGCGCACGCGGTGAAGGATGCGCTCATGGCATCGACACGGCACCGGATCAGCGATGTGACCGTGCACGTGGAGCCGAGCCGGTGAGGATCTTCCGGCTGTAGGAGCGACTGACCTGTTCCACTTGCCCCGGATAGGAACCCGGCCATGCTTGGCCCTTGGTTTGTCCTGCACGGCGCGTTGCCCGCGACGTCTGGATGACCCTGTGCACTGAACCTGACCACCGCATGAACCTTCATCCGAATCCAACCTGCCGCGGCCTGACCTCCGCACTGCTGTCCGCACTTCTCGTGGCGACCGCGTCTGCCCAGACTGCTCCCGCACCCTCGCCCACGAGTGGAGCTGCTCCCGCCGCCGACCAGGCCATCCGGCTCGAGGCCTTCACCGTCACCGGCTCCAACCTCAAGCGGATCGAAGTGGAGAACGTGCTTCCGGTCACGATCCTCAGCGCGGCCGACATCGACGTGCGCGACGCCTCCCAGCCGTCCGAGCTCCTGATGGCGCTGCCTCAGGTCACCGGTCTGCCGGGCAACGAAACCGCCACGCTCGGGGCCACGGCCCGCGGCGACAACGCCAGCGTCTCGCTGCGCGGTATCCCTTCCAGCAATACCCTCCTCCTGCTCAACGGCCGTCGCCTGGTGCCGCATCCGATCAGCCAGGGCGAGGCGGGCGTGCCGACGCTCTCGACCAACGTCAACCAGTTGCCCAACCGTGGGCTCGAGCGCGTCGACGTCCTGCGCGACGGCGCCTCGTCCATCTACGGCACTGATGCCGTGGCCGGCGTGGTGAACTACGTCATGCGGCGCAACTTTCGCGGCACCGAGCTGGCGCTGCGCTACGGTGAGACGCGCTACGGGGACGGCGGCGAGTTCCGCGCCACGCTCACGCACGGGCTGACCTTTGCGGGCAAGCGCGGTCGCGCGATGCTCACGGCCGACCTCTACACCCGGCAGGCGATGTACGTGCGCGACCGGTCGTTTGCGGCCGATGCCGACAACAGCAGCCGCGCCCCCGCGCCGTGGAATGTCTCGACCAACACGACGTTCAACCTCCGTTCCGCCACCAGTGAATTCGGCAACTACTCGCTCGGTACCGTGAACGCCGCCGGTGTTTTCACCGCCGGGCGCCCGACCGGCATACCCGCGACGCTCGCGGCCGCCTCGGGCCAGTTCTTCCTCGCGCCCAGCGCGACCGGCGGCGTGTCGTTCCTGACCGCCACGCCCAGCCGCCTCGGCGTCACGGGCACCTACTACTGGAACAACAACGCCTACCGCGTCATCCAGCCGAAGACGCAGCGCACGAATCTTTTCGCCGCGGGCGAGTTCGACCTCACCAGCCGCATCACGCTCTTCGCCGAGGGCACCGCTTACCTGGCCGAGTCGGTCACGTATCGCGAACCGGACGGCATCACGGCTTCGACCGACGGCAACATTATCGTGCCGGTCACGAACCCCTTCAACCCCTTCGGCAACCGGTTCTGGTCCGCGACCGGCGCGCCCAATGCCGACGGCACGGCCCGGCTCACCGGCACGCCCGCCGCGGTGCTCATCAGCAACAAGCGCCTGACCGACCTCGCCACCCGTACGGATTGGGTGGATACCTCCGTTTACCGCGGTGTCTTCGGCGCCCGCGGCCGGCTGCTCGACACCTGGAACTGGGAGGCGGCGCTGCTTTATTCGGGCGCCCGCGTGAACGAGAACGAGGAGGGGCCCACGAGAAAGAGCCTGCTCATCAATGCCATCAACCAGAGCGATCCGGCGCGCGCCTTCAATCCCTTCACCCGCAACTTCGCGGTGCAGAACGGCACGCTGGTCGTCACCGGCGACTACCGGAACCCGGAGTCGGTGCAGCAGACCTTCCGCTCTTCGTTCATCCGCAGCGGCATCACCAAGCTGACGAGCGGCGACGTGCGTGCCGCCGGCGAGGTCTTCCCGATCTGGGGCGGCAACTCGATCGGCGCGGCCTTCGGCGGCGAATATCGCTACGAAGTCTATGATGACTTCCGCCCGCCGTTCGCCGGCCTCAATCCGGCCGATTCCGGCCTCGATGTGACGAGCAATGACTTCCTCGGCTTCTCGCCGAACTCCGACACGCACGGCAACCGGCACGTCGCCGCCGCCTACGTCGAGACCGTCATCCCGCTCGTCGGACGTAACTTCACTCTGCCGCTCGTCCGTTCCCTTGAGCTGACGGCCGCCGCCCGCTACGAGAACTACACCGACTTCGGCGAAACCACGAAGCCGAAGTACGGCGCGACGTGGCGTCCGTTCTCGTGGGCCATCGTCCGCGCTTCCTACAACGAAGGTTTCCGCGCGCCCAACCTCGCGCAGCTCTTCACCGGCACGCTCATCCGCACGGTGACCGGCAGCACCGACTCCTACCGCAGCGCCGTCACGGGCCTGCCCACCGACGGTCCGTCGAACCGCCGCAGTGTCGCGTCGGGCAATCGCAATCTCAGCCCGGAGAAATCCACGGGCAAATCGGCTGGCCTCGTGGTCGAAGTGCCGGGCGTTCGCGGGTTGTCCGTCTCGGTCGACTACTGGGAAATCCGGCGCAAGGACATCATCTCGTCCGGCGGCGGCATTCCCGACGATACGGCGGCCCTGAATGCGGCCACGCAGGCCGCGCTCGCCGCGGGTCAGGCTGTCGGCTCGATCGATCTCGGCAGCGGTACGGGCGCCTACAAGGGCGACCCGTCCGTCCTGCGTCTGCCGGTGACGCAGGCGGATCGCGACTTCTTCACCGCCTACAATGCGACTCGGCCGCCGGGCAACCAGCGCGCGGTCGCGGGGGCGATCGACATCATCCGCACCACCTACTTCAACCGGGCGCAGGAGTTCGTGAACGGCTTCGACTTCGACGTGAACTACCGGCTGCCGCGCCTCGAGGCCGGCCAGTTCACCGTCAACACGAGCTGGACCCGGCTCAACGACTACCACGCGTACAACGCAGCGGGCGCACCGCGCACCGAACTGCTGGGCTCCAACGCCGCCGGTGGCGCGACGCCCAAGTGGCGCGGTTCCGCGACCGTCACCTGGAGCCGCCGCCAGTGGGGCGCGGGCCTCGGGGTGTATTATGTTGGCGACTACACGGACACCGGTGCCACCACGACGCTCGCGACGTGGGACTCGCTCGGCAACCCGAACTACATCCGGCCGGTCTTCAACAATGGCACGACCGTTTACCGTTACATCGTATCCGACACGATCTCGTACAACACCTACCTCAGTTACCGTTTCGACGGCCGCAACCGCTGGGTGAACAACACGAGCGTGCGCGTGGGCGTGAACAATCTCTTCGACGCGGAGCCGCCGCTGTCGAGCGACTCACGCGGCTACGATCCTTCGCTGTACAACACGATGGCGCGCGGTCGCAGCTACAGCCTGCAGGTCACGAAGAAATTCTGACGGCGCCGAGGTGGAACGGCCTGTCCCCAGGCCGTTCTTTTTCTTAAGAGCGTACCGTCCGGACAGCAGCCTGGGGACAGGCTGCTCCACCTTTTGGCCTTTGCCGTTTACTCGCGCCCGGCAGCACGCACCGTGATCGACATGAAAAAGCGGAATCCCGCCACGCCACTCGCCGAGAACAAGCATCTGCTGAAGTGGGTCGAGAAGATGGCCGCGCTGTGCCAGCCGGCGGCGATCCACTGGGTCGACGGCTCGAAGGAGGAATACGATCAGTTGTGCGCGCAGATGGTGGCGGGCGGGACGTTCATCAAGTTGAACCAAAAACTCTGGCCCGGCTGTTACCTCGCGCGCTCGGACGCCAGCGACGTGGCGCGAGTCGAGGACCGGACGTACATCTGCGCGCTTTCGAAGGACGCCGCGGGTCCGACCAACAACTGGGTCAACCCGTTCGAGATGCGGAAAACGCTGAAGGGGCTCTTTCAGGGCTGCATGCAGGGTCGCACGATGTATGTGCTGCCGTTCAGCATGGGCCCGATCGGTTCGCCGATGTCGCAGATCGGCGTGCAGCTCACCGACTCGCCCTACGTCGTCGTCAACATGCGCATCATGGCGCGCATCGGGCGGAAGGTCTTCGAGCTGATCGACCAGGATTTCAAACGGGTTGTGCCCTGCGTCCATTCGGTGGGTGCGCCGCTCAAGCCCGGGCAGAAAGACGTCGCGTGGCCGTGCAACCAGGAGAAGTACATCGTGCACTTCCCCGAGACGCGCGAGATCTGGTC
>JBEIHL010000129.1:0-7238 GCA_040381375.1 Opitutaceae bacterium | reverse complement strand
GTATTGCGACACTGTTGAGTTCACTCACGCACAACGGAGATCTCCTTGGCGAGGCATGTATCTGTTTGTCGGATACGCGGGCGCACCCCGAATCCGACGATTGGGTTCAAGACGCCTGTGATCGGGTGCGTCTGCGGGCCAACTCGCGTGCCGCCTACAAGTGTGGGGCGGTGAATACCCTTTCGATTACACTTAAGGCAGTCGGAAACGCTCCACCAAACTTTCGTGCGGTCTTCGCACTTTTTCCGGAGGTTTCCAGTCTCTGAACGTTCCAAGATCCACACCTTCGTTCATCAGCACACGGACCATTCACGAGCCCCCGCCAGGAGTTCCTTGGATTCCCTTCGCAGAGGGTTTCTGCGGTGGGGCAATTGTGATGTCTGCCGGAGGATAGCAGAGTGGGAGTTTCGGCTCTCCTACTTGAGCAAGCCCAAGCCAAGGCGGTCTGGGCTAAGCTTGCGCATGGTGCGTCCAAGCTACATTTTGCCCCAGGCAAGCATCCAAGTGGATTCTTCGAATACTCCCCACCCGTCCGAAACAGACATGGCTACCAAACTACTGATTCTCCACGGCTACTCGGACGGTGCGACGAGCTTCACAGGGCTACGTGATTTTTTCGAATCAAGCGGCTATGCAAGGAGTGACATCTTCTTGCTGAACTATGCGAGCATGGACGATCAGTCGGACTTCACCGACTTCGCAGACAAACTCGATGAAGACTACGCGAAGCAGTTCGCGGGAGAGCGCATCGACGTCGCGTGCCACAGTACGGGTGCACTGGTGGTGAGACTCTGGCTCGACCTGCATTTCCGCCGCCAGCGTGACGAAAGCCGAGCGACTCCCCGATCTCCGGTCAGACATCTGCTCATGTTTGCGCCCGCAAACTTCGGTTCCGATCTCGCGGAAATGGGTCAGTCGTTTCTCGGCAAGTTTCGCTCAACGTTCTTTAACTCCAACCGCCAGCCCGGGGACTTTCTTGAATCTGGACGCCTGGTGCTCCAAGGCCTCGAACCGGCGAGCCCGTTTCAGTGGAGTCTCTCGGGGAGGGACTTGCACGGGGACGGTTTCTTCAATCCGGAACTCGGGGCCGAGAATGTCTGCTTCCCTTTCGTGCTGGCCGCAGGAAAGAGATATGGCGGTCTTCAGGCTCAGTTGATCAAGGACCGCAAAAAGCCAGGCACCGATGGCACGGTCAGAATCTGCGGCACGTCGCTAAACACCCGACGGTGCCTAATTGATTTTTGTGCCCGGGAGGTGAAACCCGTATGGTCCGAGGAACGGAAGTTTCCTACCATTCCGTTCGCCATATTCGGCGAGTTCAATCACGGCACGATTATCGAGGGCGGCGACGGGTTCGCCCGCAGTCCAGGGAAGTTTGCCCTGAAGGCGCTGGCCGTGGACTCATTCGAGCGCTACCAAGCGCTTGCAACCGAGTATGGACAGTTCACCCAGCGCAACTACGGCGGCGATCCGTATCAGCAGTTCTTCTTCAAAGTCCGCGATGATGTCGGGTTACCTGTGCTAGATTACTACATCGATTTCTACGCCCAACTGCCCGACGGTACTGTTCATCACAAATTGACTCTGGAGTTTGATCGGATGTTCGAGGCCGAATTCTACCGCCACTCGGCTGATCCTTCTTGCCGCGCGCTGATGCTTAATCTGGCCCGTCTGCGGGAATACTTCCGACGCTTGAAATCCGCAGGTGCCCGCTTGGTCTTCGACGTCTGCGCAAATTCTCCCATCAAGGAAATACGCTACCTGCCGGGGCACGCCGTGGTCTTTGATGGAGACTCGCCTGATGAAGGCCCCATGTTTCTTTTCGAGAACACCACCACCCTCGTGGAAATCGTGCTCAATCGGATCGCCTCAGATCAGGTTCTGCACTTGGTGAACTTCGATCTTACCCGGCTTCAACTGCCTCCAACCGACGCGTCCACGTCGGCCTCGGGGCGGGCGCGGCTGCTCTCCGGTCCAGCGAAGAAGTAATTCCGCTCCGTCACCGGCAGCAGCAGGCAATAGCTCCGCCACCTCCCATCAGCGGGCCATCGGTCCCACGTCGGCGGGCGTCAGGATCCGCGCCACAACCGGTGCGACACTGAACTCGTCCGCCCCTGTATCCAGTTTTCCACTGCGCGATTGGCCCTCCATGTCGACCTGCACCTTCGCAAACTCATCGGTGACTGCATCCAACGCCGGGCTTCCCGGCTGCAGCCGCTGCACGCCATCCGGCCCGGCCGCGAGCAGCGGATCGGCCCTGATATAAGTGTCCCGCGGCAGGTCGCCGGGCACGGTATCCCACACGATGTTGCCCCCCCATACCGCGTCCGGGTTGGGGCCTTCAATCTTTGCCGCCGTGCCGCCGCCCTGCAGGATATTGTGCGAGAAGGTGGTGCGGCTTGCACCCAACGCCGTGGGCGTACGGCGGCCCATCTGGTAGTGAGTGCGATTGTTCACGAGCGTATTGAAAACGATCACACAATCGTCAGGGCGATCGTGGCTCGTCAGCGGCGCTCCATCAGCCACCTCGGCAGCACCATTGCCGAGGTTGATGCCAATATAGTTTCCCTCGAAGTAATTGCTGAAAACGAGGTGTCGGTCGCCGAAAATTCGAAGGCCTTCCGTGTTGCGCAGGTAATTCCCGTAAACGAGGCAGTCGTTGCCGTGACGCAGGCTTAGCTGCGTGCCAGGACTGTCCAGAATGGTATTGAAGCGATAGGTGTTCCCTGAGGAACGGTTGGAGATCAGCTCATTTTCTCCCAGGCAACGGACGAAAAGGTTGTGCTCCACCACTGCAGCGCCGATGGACATGCTAAGCGTGCTGAGGCCCAGGCGGATCGCCTCTGCTCCCGTGCTCCAGGCATTGGCAAAATTGTGAAAGTAATTGTGGTGAATCCAAACCCGGCGCGCGACCTGACTGCCCGTCCCGCTCACCGCCACCATGCTCCCAACCGTCTTCTTGTTCCTAAATTCGCTGTAATCCACTTCCACGTCATCCCCCGACACGGAAAGATATGCCCCCTCGTCCGAACACTCGAAAATGTTCCGGGAGAACCGCACGTGACGCGTCCCGGCTGCGACCGTGTTCCTGCCGGCCGCGTGGGTGAAGTGGAATCCCCTAATCACGATGTGGGCCGCCGGCTGCACGACGTTGAATCCATGCGTGCCGCTGATCTCAACCCCGCCCACCGTCTCCGCGGTAATCGTGATCGGTTGACCAGGCTCGCCAGCGCGGCGGACCGTGATTCCGGCCGTCGTCGTATAGACTCCGTTTTTCACCACGATGGTGTCACCCGGCAGCGCCTGATTCAGCCTGATCGTGAGCTCCCGGATCGAGTCCACAGACAACTCCGCGCCGTGACCCACCGAGCACAAAAGCAGCAGCAAGCACATCCACGCCGATACCAAAAAAACCCTCGAACCATGATCTGGGACGCTCAGGACCATTGATTTCATCGCAGTGGGTCTAGCAGCGCGGTTGCAGGTTGCCAGCTCGACTGGCGGGGGCGGCGCCCTGTCCAAGGCTACGGGAAAACTTCAACGGTCAGCCCGACCCACGCCAGCTTGAGCAGCGTCAACGCATCCCAGTTGGCGAGCCTGAAGCAGCCGTGTGACTCCGTGCGCCCTACTTTCTCGGGATCCGGCGTGCCGTGGATGCCATATCCGGGGCGATCCAGTCCGATCCAGACGCGGCCCACCGGATTGTTCGGGCCCGGGGGCAGGATCAGCCTTCTTCCCAGCTCACGACCTTCGGCGGATTCGGGAAACACAGCGGGGTCAAAGGTATAGTTTGGCTCGGGGATGGCCACCGTTACTCGCATCTCCCCCAACGGCCTCTTTTCCACGTAGCGGGCGATACTCACGGGAAAGTGCGCTATGATCCGACCGTCTGCGTCGGCCACCTGCAGCTCCCGAGCCTCCAGTCGGATCGAAATCCGCGCGGCCGATCCCCGAACCATCACCTGACTGACCGCGGGCACCTTGATCGTCCGGCCGGGCTCGACGCTCCCCCAATCCAATCCCGGATTCAGCCGCTGCAAAAAGCGGGGACTGGCCCGAAAACGTTCCGCCGCGAGCTCCAGGGCGCTCGCGAAGGCTAGTTCCGGCACCTGCGATTTCTCCAACCAGGACGCGGGCACCGGACGCAGGCCAGCCAACTCCGCTTCGTTGAAGACATGGTCCGTCAGCGCCGGGTCGTTCAAAAGCACCCCTTCCCGGGTCGCCTGATCCAATATCCCCGATTCGGGCAAGCCCAGCGTGCGCTGCAAACTGCGCAGCGCGGCCGTTGTCTGGGCGCCGGCCAAGCCATCGATCGAGCCACAGGAAAATCCCCGGCGATGCAGTTCCACCTGCAGTTCGAGAAGCGATTCAATCGGCCGCGGCAAAGCGACGGCATGAACTGAGTCCGATTCCTGACCCCAAACGGGTCCGGCCAACAGCGCCAGCATCACTGCCAAGCCCAGGCCAAGCCATCGATGTGCAAACACGCCGTTCACAACCGCTGAGATATCCGATTCATGGAGCAAGGGAAGTCGGACCTCTGACTACGATTCCCGCGGGCGGCGGACGTTCAACTGCTCGATCAAATCGGGTAACGCGGCCGCCACCGGGGAGCCGGCCAGAAATTTCGCCGCTGCCTCTTTGCGCCCCCGGGCCCGCAGGTTCGCATAAACGTGGAGCTCGAACTGCAGCCGCAACTCGTCGTGCGTCGCGTTCAGGCCCAGACGTTGCAGCAGACTCATCAGCGCTTCGACCGTCGAGAATCGTCCTCCGTCCTGCTGGTCCCGAAGCCAGTACCGACTCTCACCGAGCATCGGCAGGCTGACCAGCCGGCCGCGCCGCCCCACGGTTTTCGCCATCGCCGACGCCTCGCTCCACGAACCGTCGAGCAACACCACCTGCGCCGACGTTGCTTCGCTCGCCGCCGCGAGCAGCTCACCGTGCGGATGCAGGATCCACATTTCCGTACGCTCAGGCCGGATTTCCTCGGGCTCCCGGCCCCGGTTGGTCCAGACCGTAAGTCTCGCCTCCGGGAACAACCGCCGCACGAGCATGCCGGTGCTGCTCGGGCGGTACTGCTCGCGAACATGCATGAGGACGTCGATGAACAAAGGACACCGCAGGTCCCGGTGCGCCGCACAAATGCACCAGCGTCGCGGCAGACGACAGGCCTCGCAGCGACGCTCCAAGCTCGAAGCCAGCTTACGCACCGCCGATCCCCCGTGAACCAAGATACGCTCCGCGCTCGCCGGAGCGACGCGACCCGCTGCTGGCCGTTGCGCGCACGACTGTCCCGGTCACTTCGGTTGCCGGGCAAACTCGATGTCGAACGACTGCTGCATGGCCGGCTGCGTATACTTGCCCGCCAGCCGATCGTTCTGGGCATCGTAGGTCAGCAGATAGGTCGCGCCGGGATAGCCGACGTCGTTCAATTCCACCGCCACCTGGAAACCGCCGCCACCCTGCATCCAGACCGCCCGGGAAACGCGTATCGATTTCGGATTGAAATAGCCCGCATCGACGACGCCGCTCAAGTCGGCACTGCGCAGCTCAAGGGTGTAGCCGCCATCCGAACGCACCCACCGGCCCAGCAGCTTGCGCACCGGCTCCGGGAGCGCCGGCGCGGCGGCTGCGGGCGGAGCGGCCGGCGTCGCCGGTGTCGCAGTCGACGCGCCTGACTTGGCCGAAGCCTCCGCGGGCGGCTTTGAGCAGGCGGCGCAGCCGAGCGCCAACGCGAGCGTCAGCGCCAGTCCGGGAAGGATCCTCGTCCGACGGGCGCCCTCGGGCCGCCGCTTCACACCCGCGCATTCGACATCGTTCATTTCCGGATGTGGGCAGGGTTCTCGGCCGCTGGCAAGCCGCCTGCCCGACCGCGCCCGCCGCGCATCAAAGCAGCGTCCGGATTTCGTCGTTCGAGCACCGCAGTCGCTGCGCCAGCGTATTGATCACGTGGCGATGAATCGATCGCGCGAGCGCCGGATGCACCACTTCGATTTCCGCCATGCGTTCCCGGGTTACGCACAGCAACTCGGTCTCCTTCTCGGCCAGGATATCCGCACTTCGCGGCTCACCCGAATAGAAGCCCATCTCGCCCACCACCGTCCCGGGTCCGAAGGCGCGCAGCCGCTTGGCCTCGTCCGCGCGATCGCCCTCGAGGCGCAACAGCACCTGCACGCGACCGCTCACGACGAAGAACATCTCGTCGCTGGGTTCGCCTTGCCGAACGAGAGCTTCACCCGCGGCCACCCGCCGCTGTTCACACATCTCAACAAAAATCCTGCACCCCTCCCGGGTCAGCGCTTCGTCCAGGACCTCGGGCAATAATCGGGCCACGTCCGTCTGCCCGAGAATGAACTCCTCGCACCATTCGAGCCCCCGATCGAGGTCCGTGAAACGCCGCACGTGAGCCGCGCCGAGCTCGAATCCCCCGCGCGCGAGCATCCCGGCCATGTGGGGCGTCAGCCCGGTCAGCACCAGCCGGACTCCCGCTTCGAGACAAACCGTCTGCACGCGCTGCAGCATCACGATCGACGAACCATCGGCGCCGTGGACCAGCCGGAAATCCAGGAGCACGATGGCCGTATTCGCCAGGCTGCCACGGATCTCGTCCAACAGTCGCGCCGCCGTGCCGAAGAACACCACGCCCTGCAGCGAGAAACCGCGCATAGCCCCACCGCCGCTCCGCAGCCGCTCCAGCTCGTCCGGCGTCCGCTCGACATTGGCCCGTCGGCTCTGCGCCGTGAACGCGTGGCGCACGTTGGGGCTCCGGCTAAGGGTGACGGCCAGGCTCATGCACGCGATGAAAATACCGATCACCACGCCTGCCACGATGCCGAGCCAGATCACGATCCCGAGGATTACGAGCACCACGACGCGATCCATCGGAGTGAGGGTGCGCCCGGACTCGATCACCCACGTGGAAAGAAGCGAGGCGCCGAGGAAGAGTATCAGCCCCGTCAGTACAGGACGGGGCAGCAAGCCGACGGCGCCCGGCGCCAGCAGCATCGCGAGCAGTACAATTGCCACGGCAATTCGTACTGCCCAGGGCGAACTCGCGCCCGCGCGGAGATTCAGGACCGAACGATTGAATGAATTGCACGACACCATGCCGCCGAAAATTCCCGCCAGCACGTTGCCCATTCCGATGGCGCGCAATTCGCGGTCCGCGTTCGCATCGCGCCCGGTTGCCAGCTCAATGCTGGTGGTGTTGAGCAGGGCCGCCACGACGACGACGACCG
>JBEIHL010000128.1:0-7254 GCA_040381375.1 Opitutaceae bacterium | reverse complement strand
CTTCCCGATCTCCCCGATCTTCCTGTTCAACGATCCAGAGTCTTCGGAAACAGGTCTCACTTCCACGGCAGGTCATCGTCGCTGCCGAAGGTCATGAACTCGACCACGGCACCGTGCTGCAGCACGAAGGCCACGTGAAAGCCCGGCGACGGGCTGAAGGGCGGGATGAGCACGTTTTCGCCCTCGAGCGCGGCGGCCATGTCGTCGACGCGAAACGCGATATGCGGCAGGTCGCGCACCGGGCCGGACACGGGGCTGTCCTTCTCGAAGCGGAGGAACTCGACCTTGTACGGGTGGCGACGGGGGTCGGTGACCCAAACCTTCGTGTCGGACACGTAGGCCTCGCCGGGCTGGCTGTCATCGGTGGGGAGACCGATGTGGTGAAACTGCATCTTAACCTTCGGGCTGCTCATGGGAGGAGGCGATCGCGCGGTCGGCCATGCGGAAGAAGTCGTTCTCCGGCGCGTAGCCGAGCACGGTGCGGGCGCGGGTGATGTTAACTTCGAACGAGTGGTAACTCGGACAGCGCAGTTCGACGGTCGGAATGCCGAGCCGCCGCGAGAGGTAATCGGCCGCGACGCGGTAATCGAACGCCGACGGACCGGAGATGTTGAACGTCTGGCCGAGCGCCGACGGATTATCCAGCGCGCGGTCGAACGCCTGCACCACGTCGTCGAGATGCACGATGTGGCGGCGCAGCGGCGCGCCCTGGGCGTTCAGGAGCACGGGAATCCGCTCCTGCTGTGCGACGACGAGCCGCATGACGTCCTCGCCCACGTCGCCGAAACCGTGCCCCGGCTCCGCCGGCCGCACGTTGTGCAGCAGCGAAAAATGCTTCAGCAGGTCGCTGCCGGTGAACACCCATGACGACCGCAGTACGGTCGTCGGCACGCCATACTGGATGCCGTACTGTTCCGCCATGACCTCTTCCATGACCTTCGAGAACGCATAGTACCCCGGATAGGCGGCGCGCGGGTGATTCTCGTCGAGCGGGATCGGCTGCGGATAGAACCAGATTCCGAGCGCGGCATCGCCGCTGAACAGGATGAACTGCCGGATCTTCTCGCGCCGGCAGGCTTCAAGGAGATTGAACGTGCCGCGCACACTGACGTCGAAGAACGTCGCCGCGTCCTCCTTCGCCGTCGCGAGCTGCACGACGATGTCGGCGCCGCGGACGACCGCGTCGACCGCCGCGGGATCGACGATGCTGCCGGGGATCGAGACGACATTGCGGCCCGTCACCGGCGTGCGGTGCACCAGCGCGCGGACGCCAAAGCCGCGGGCTTCGAGCGAAGCGATGACCGCGCGGCCCAATTTTCCACTGGCGCCAAAGACGGCTGCGGTGCTCATGGGAGGGTGTGGAGACGGCGGAACGTATCCGTCATTTGGCGACGCGTCCGGCGGCGGCCGCCTGCCGGACTTCGGCGACCGTCACCGTGGCGCCACCGCGCTGCTTGCTCACGAAGTCGGCCTCCATGAAAGCGATGATCTCGAGCGTCTCCTCGGCGGACACGGGCGGCACGCCGGTCTGGCCGAATTTCACGATCGCCTTCACCAGCGGCACGTAGCCGTCGAATTTGCCGACGGGTGCCTCGCCTTTTTCGCCCACCGCTTTGCCGCTGTAACCCTTCTGCTGGCGATAGGTCCCGGTGCGGCCGCCGGCCCACTTGCCTTCGGTGACGATCGAGCCGGCCTCGCTGTTGCGGCGGGTGACGCTCTCGAGTCCGGTGCCCATGACGGTGAACAGCGACTCCACGCCGTGGACGCCGTACCAGAAAAGATCCATGTGCGTCGGCTCGAGGGACGCGGGGCTGCCGGTCTCGGCGCTGCGCACGCGACCGATGCTGCCGTTGCGCACCGCCTGGGTCTCCGCGGCGAAGCGCAGCGCGGACGAGCTGAACACAGGGACCTTGCGCTGCTTCGCGAACGCGTAGATTTCCATCGCATCCTTCAGCGACGCGGCCGCGGGCTTCTCGATGTAGGTCGGCTTGCCGGCGAGGATGGCTTCGCGGGCCTGCACGAGGTGCGGGCGACCGTCGACGCTCTCGATCAGGATGACATCGACGTGCTTCGCCATCTCCGTGATCGACGGGTAGAGCTTCACGCCGAACTCCTCCTGCAACTGCTTCGTGTAGCCGTCGACGCGCGACCACGAGCTCGCGATGTCGGGGCTGCCACCCTTGACCGCCGCAACGACCCGCGCACCGGGCACGTAGTCCTTGTCGTTCGGGTTGTTCAGCACCTTGGTGAACGCGATGACGTGACCGGTATCGAGCCCGACCATGCCGAGGCGGAGGTCGGCGGCGCGGGCGACCGCGGCGAGGAGCAGACCAACGATGAGAAAGGAGGCTAGGTTGAAGCGGTACATGGGTGGGGTGGCGGGTGTTTTTTCCGGGGCATCCGGAGTTTGAACACGGATTACACGGATCGCACGGATCAAGACCCCAGCCTGCTCTTATCCGTGTTATCCGTGCAATCCGTGGTCAAAAATTCCGGGGACGCCGTGGTGCGGGCGAGTTGGGAATCAGAGCGTAACGACGCGGCCGGTGGCCGCGGATTCCTCGGCGGCGAGGCAGGCGCGGACGGCTTCGCGTGATTCCTCGGCCGTGATTACGGTCGGCCTCCGCCCCTGGCTCACGCAGGTGACGAAGTAGGACAGCTCCTCGCGCAGCGCGCCGGCGCGCACGCCGTGGATCGACGGCCAGTAGGTCGTGTCAGGCGAGTGCCAGCCGGACTTGTCGCAGATCGAGAAGTTCGGGTGCGTGTCGTGAATATGGATCGAGCCCTCGGTGCCGTTGATCTCCATGCGTTCGTCGATTTGGAACGGCGTCGTATCCGGCAGGCACCAGTTGTCCTCGAGCACGCCGATCGCGCCGCTATCGAAGCGGTACATCGTCCAGCCAAGGTCGGGATTTTTCAGGCCGCGGATGCTAAGGGTCTGCGCGTAGGCGGTGACGACCTTGGCGCCGGTGTACCAGAGCATGAGGTCGGTATCGTGCACGCCGTCGCCGATGATCGGGCCGATCTTGCCCAGCACCTGGGCGCCGACGAACGCGGGCAGGTTCCGTCGGGCATAAATGGATACGATCTTGCCGATCTTGCCCGCGGCGATCTCCGCCTTGGCGGCGGCATAGCGCGGGTTGAAGCGGCAGATGTGGCCAACCATGAACGAGCCGTCGGCCTTTTTGGCGGCGTCGACGATCGCGTCGCAGTCGGCGATGCTCGACGCCATCGGCTTCTCGAGGAACACGTGCTTGCCGGCCTGCAGCGCGGCCAGCGTCGGCGCGGCGTGCTGGTCCCACATCGTGACCACGCTCACCGCGTCCAGATTCGGATCGGCGAGCATGCGGTGGTAGTCGGTGTGCAGTTGGGACACCCCGAACGTCTTGCCGACCTCGGCGAGCCGCGCCGGGTTGCGCGTGCACAGCGAATAGAGCTCGACGTTCGGCAGACCGGCCAGGGCCTCGAGGTGCTTTTCGCCGAACCAACCCAGGCCGATGACTCCGTATTTGATCTTTTTCATGGGTTAATTTTCGAGGGCGAAGATCGCGTCCATCGCCCGTGACGTGTTGTGGATGAGAACTTCGGGACAGTGCTTGTAGAACGGCACCGGCGGAATCATTTCGCCGGCGACCCAGCCGTTGTATCCGGTTTTCCGTAACGCCTGCATCACGGCCGGCCAGTTCACATCGCCCGACAGCAGGTCGCAGAAGCCGTCGATCGTGCCGACGTTGCGCCGGAAATCCTTGAAGTGAACGCGGCGGATCCGTTTGCCGAGGGTGCCGATCCAGTCCTCCGGGTAGCCGACGAGCAGGGCGTTGCCGACGTCGAAATAGCTCCCGACCGACTCGTGCCGGAGCTCGTCGAGAAACCAGCGCATCTCGATCGGGCTGAGCAGGAATTTATTCCACACGTTCTCGACGCAGAGCGTGACGCCCGCCTTCTGTGCGGCCGGCAGCGCGGCCTTGATGAACTCGTTGGCGCGGCGGTAGGCGGTCTCGTAGGGCACGACTTCGGCGCCCGGGACGAAGTCGACGCCGACCGCGCCGGGCACGACCAGGATGGCGTCGATGCCGAGATGCTGGGCGCATTCGATCTGCCGCCGGAGAATAGCTTCGGCGCGCTGCCGGACGGCGGCATCGGCGCTGGCGGCGTTGGCCCCCCAGTACATTCCGGTCGCGAGACCGCTGAGCTGGAGGCCTGCGGACTCGACCGCGCGGCGCACCGCGCGGAGATCCTCGGCGGAGGTGGTCATGCCCACCGGGCCGGACTCGGTGAGATCGATCTCGAAACCGGCGAAACCGGCCTCGCGCGCCACCGCCAGTTTTCGATCGAGGGGCCAGTCGAACGGGAACGACCAGATGCTAATCGCCTTCTTCATGGGGTCAGAGTTTTACAGTGCGACCGGTGGTCGCGGATTTGATTTCCGCGAGCACGGTGCGGACGGATTCCGCTCCCTGCTCCGGCGTGGAGATTTCCGGCGCACGGCCCTTTTCCAGGCAATCAACGAAATATTTCAACTCGTTGAAATAGCCGCCGAGCGAGGAGATGTTGCCACCGCCGGCCTTCGAGCTGCCGACCTTGGGGCTCTGGAACGCGAGCGGCGCCCGCGGCTTCTTCCCCTCGACGATCGTGAGCGTCGGGCTGCCGCTGCTGTCGAACTCGATCACGCTGCGCTCGAAGACCGCTTCGAAGCTCATCCGGAAGCCCCATTGGGACGGATAATTCCAGCCGCCCTCCGCGGTCACGGCGACATCGTCGAAGTGATACTGGGTGAAAAGGTGGCTCCAGCCCGACGGGTCGCGCGTGCCGACCGACGTCACCGCCTTCGGCTTGCCGATCAGGTGGTGCACGAAATCCGTGTCGTGAATATGGAGGTCGAAGGCCGCACCACCCGACAGCGCGGCGTTGTTGACCCAGTTGCCGATGCTGTAACCCGGCCGGCCGGAGCGGCGGATCATTGAAAGGCTGAGCAGGCGGCCGCCGCGCTGGGAGCGGACGTATTTCTCGAGGGCCTGATATTCGGGCCAGAACCGGATGCAGTGGCCGATCTGCATCGTCACCCCGGCCTGCTTGGCCTCGCGGGCGAGCGCATCGGCCTCCCGGGCGGTGGCGGCAAACGGTTTTTCGCAGAAGACATGCTTGCCGGCGCGGAGTGCGCTGCGGATGTAGCGCGGGTGGTGCAGCGTCGGCACGCAGACATCGACCGCGTCGACGGCCTGGGTGCGCAGCGCCTCGTCGATGTCCTGAAACACCGGCACGTCGAAACCGAGCTGTTTCGCCTTCGCCTGCGCGCGGGCCACGTCGTCATCGACGATCGCCGCCACCCGGGCGCGCGGAAGTGCGCCGTAGACCTGCGCGTGAATGCCGCCCATGAAACCAAAACCGGTGACAAGTATTCTTTGCATGAAAGGGAGAGCCGGCGCCCGTGGGCGCCGGTGAAACGAGGAAGCGTGGAAAGGGGTTGAGGCGGGTGCGGGAGAGCGGGCAACGAAGGGAATTTCGCGCCCGACGCCCGGCAACAGTATTCTAATGTTTTCAACATTCCCGGACCGCGGCGACGCCACCGTCGCCGCGGCGCAGCCCGGGAGACAGTCGGTGGATCAGAGATTCACGCGGATCGACAGGCGGAAATCACGCCCGACTCCGACCGAGCCGGTCGAGAGAGCGGCCGCACGGTAGTACCGTTTGTCGAAGAGATTGTTGATGTTCAGTCCGACGTTGACCGTACGGTTCATGAGTCGCGTGCGGTAACCCAGCATCAGGTTGCCGACGAAGTAGCCGGGCGTCCAAATCATCTCGGCCACGCCATTGCGATCGAGGTCGAAGTTACCCTGATAGGACTCTTTCCGGTACTGGCCGCCGCCGCCGATGTTGAAGCCCTTCAGCGGGCCACTTTCGAAGCGATAGGAGGTGACGAGATTCGAGCGCACCTTCGTGAATCCGGCGACGGGCGTGCCGTCGGGCACCGAGGCGAGAAACGCATCGGTGACGGGCGTCAGGCCGCCCGCCGCATTGGCGATCGCCTTCGCCGTCTTCGTGTCCGGGTAACGTTCGGAGGTCTCGAGTTCGTTGCTGGAATAGTTCCAGACCAACCGCCAGTTCCGGGTGAGGTTGGCGACCGTGTCGAACTCGATGCCATCGGCGGCGACGTCCTGCGAGTCACTGCCAGCCGTATTGAGGCCGGAGACGAGGAGAGCGAGTTCGTCGCGGGCCTGAGCCGAGGGTGCCGCGGCCGCCCGACGGTAGGTCTTGTAATAGGTCCAATTCGACTCGAGCCGGCCGTCGAGGAGAAGCCAGCGAATGCCGTATTCCTCGCCGAAGCCCTTGGGCGCGGCCTGGATCGTGCCGGGCAACAGGCCGGGCGTCCCGGAGGTGGTGGTCAGCACGACGTTTTCGGCGTAGGTGCCGTAGAGCGCCAGGAACTTGGTCACGTGGAACACGCCACCGTAGTTGTAGGAGCGGGGACGCGCGCGATAGCGGACCGCGCCTTTGCCGGGGAGCTGATAGGACTCACCGGTAACCATATTGTAGAAGTCGCGCTCGGGGTCCTGATTGAACGAGTCCTGGCGCCAGCCGACCATCGAGTGCAGCCGCTCCTTGAAATAGGTGCCGGTCGCGCCGATCATGCCGCCCTCGTTCCAGTAGTAGCGGTTCATCAGGCGTCCCGTGTTGCCGTCGACCACGATGTCGCGCATCATCCGCGTCTGGCCGGGAATCGCACCGCGGCGCGTGAGCCGCTCGTCGTCGCCGTCCTTGAAGTAGAACCGGCGGTTGACGCGGTTCTGTGACATCACGGTGAAGTTGTTCTGATACGCGGCCAGGGTGTTGGCGTTGATCAGGGTGCCCTTGAAGGCGGGGCTCGAAGGATCGACGAACTCGGCCCACTGCTCGTCGAGCGGCTCCTGACTCTGGTAGTGCAGACCGCCGATGAAGCGCTGCGTCATGAAGCTGAGTTTGAGATCATACACCGCGGAAATGCGGTAGCTCTGCATCGGCTCGGGGTAGTTGCGGATGCCGTGGTAGAACTCGGTGTAAAGCTGGCCGGCATAAGGATTCACGCGGCCGTCGGGCAGCGTATCGCGCAGGTCGCGGTAGACGGACGCCTGGGAGGAGCCACCCTTGATGCCGATCTCGCGGATACCCTGCTGCCAGGTGGCGAGGAACTGGAGGTTGAGGCGGCTGCCAACCTTCTGGTCAAGCGCGATGCTGTGGGCGTAGTGGTCGGTCTTGTTGTACGCCCCGGGGCCCTGG
>JBEIHL010000127.1:0-7262 GCA_040381375.1 Opitutaceae bacterium | reverse complement strand
CACCTCGAATTCCACCAACCGGGAATTCGTCGCCGCTTTCGGATTCGCCGTGCTGGCGCGCATCGTGAAACGCACCTGGCGCGCGCGCACCGGCGCGAAACGCTCCTCCGTCCCTTCCGGACTGATCTTGGGTCGCTCGGCGATTGCAGCCTCGGCGGCGGCCTTGGCTCGCACCGTGATCTGGCGTTCGATCGCGTCGCGCTCGGCGACGAGGGCGCTCCGTTGCTCGTTCAGCGGCGCCGTGGCCGCTTCAAAAGCCGCCCGCTCTTCCGCCGACGCCACGACGCGACGGCCGTGGTTCACGCCCTCGAACGCCGCGCGCAGCCGGTAGTAGTCCTCCGTCGGGATCGGGTCGAACTTATGGTGGTGACAGCGCGCGCACGCCATCGTCAGCCCGAGAAAGGCCCCGCTCGTCGCGGTGATCACATCGTCGAGGGTGGCAGCCCGGATGTTGGCCTTCGCCACCACGTCCTGGTTGCCCACGTCGTCGTAGGGCCCGGCCACGAGGAACGCGCTGCCCACTTCGACCGCCGGATCGCCCGCGCCGATCACGTCGCCCGCCAGGTGCTCGACGATGAAGCGGTCGAAGGGCTTGTCGTCGTTGATGGACCGAATGACGTAGTCCCGGAATGGCCACAGGTCGTCGATAATGACGTTGCGCTCGAAGCCGATGCTCTCGCCAAACCGCACCACATCGAGCCAGTGCCGCCCCCAACGCTCGCCGTAGTGCGGCGAGGCCAGCAGCCGATCGACCAATCGCTCCGTGGCCAACCGCGGGTTCTCCCGGTGGGCCGCGGCAAAGGTCTCCACTTCCGCCGGCGACGGCGGCAGCCCGATGACATCATAACTCATCCGCCGGATGAGCGCGCGGGGCTCCGCCGGCGGATTCATGGCCAGTCCCTTCTCCGCCAGCGTGGCCGTAACGAAACCGTCGATACGATCGTGCGCGAACTCCCGGCGCAGCGGCTGCAGCGACCACCAGGACTTGTCGGCGCGCCGGGCCTCGGCCACCGGGCCTTCGCGCGGATCCGGCGCACCCAATCGGATCCACGTCACGAAGTCGGCAATGACCGCATCCGGAAGTTTGTCCGCCTGCGCCGGCATCTCCAGTCCATCCTCCGTGTGCCGCAGCGTGCGCAGGAGCAGGCTCTCGTCCGGCTTGCCGGGCACGATCACCGCCGCACCGCTGTCGCCGCCTTTCTCCCAGCCCGCGCGCGAGTCGAGGTACAGGTTGCCCTTGAGCTTCTTCGCCTCGGCGCTGTGGCACTCGTAGCAGTGCTCGGCCAGCACGGGCCGGATTTTCTGCTCGAAGAACGCGATCCCGGCCGGGTCGGCGCCAAACGCGGCGCCACCCGTCGCCAGCCAGGCCAGGGCGGCTGCGGAGATACTGCGCCGGAACGAAGCCGTCGGGATCGATGCGGAGTTCGGAAGCGCGGCGAATGAGAAGTGGGATGGGTTGTCCTCACAACGTCGCGGTACGTCCGGTCTCACGTTCAGCCGCCTGGGGACAGGCGGCTCCACCTTTGAGGCAGCCTTGCGGTCAGGCGAGGATGCGATCGATGACATGGCCGTGCACATCCGTCAGCCGGCGGTTCGCGCCGTTGTGGTAATACGTCAGTTTTTCGTGCTCGAGTCCGAGCAGGCGAAGCACGGTGGCGTAGAAGTCGTAAACCGTCGTGACGTCCACCGCCGACCGGCGGCCGAACTCGTCGGTCGCACCGTGACTGACTCCTCCCTTCACGCCCGCACCCATCATCCACGTCGTGAACGCATCGGGATTGTGGTCGCGGCCCGCAGTTCCTTCCTGGTGCGTGGGCATCCGGCCGAATTCGCTGCACCAGATGACGAGCACGTCGTTCAACATGCCGCGCTGCTTCAGGTCGGCGAGCAGCGCCGCGGTGGGTTGGTCGAAGATCGGCGCGTGCCGCTCGTAGTCGGCCTTGAGCGTCTTGTGGGCGTCCCAGTTCAGCAAACCGTCGACGGCGCTGGCCCGCGAGGCGCAATAGAGGCTGACATAGCGCACGCCCTGCTCCAGCAGTCGGCGGCTGAGCAGGCAGTTACGCGCATACGCGGCCTTGAGCGCGTTGGCGTCGTTCGTGCCGTACAGCGCGTGCACGTGCCCGGGCTCGCGCGAGAGATCGCTCACCGCCGGCGCCGCCAACTGCATTTTCGCCGCCAGTTGATAGGCCGACATCCGCGCCTGCAGTTCGTCGTTCCCCGGGCGCGCGCCGGCGTGTTCCGCGTTGATCGCGTGCAGGAATTCGCGGGTCGCTTCCTCCGCGGCGGGATCGACCGAGGCCGGGCGCGCGAGGTTGCGCAGCGGCTGGTGCGCCGCCAGGGAGACGGCCTGAAACTGCGCGGGCAGAAATCCGTTGCCCCAGTTCGCCTTGCCGTTCGGCGGCTCGCCGCGGAGATCCTGCACCGCGACATAGGTCGGCAGGTTTTCGTTCAGCGAGCCGAGGGCATAACTCACCCACGAGCCCGCGCTCGGAAACCCTTCGCGCGGGAAACACGTGTTCATCGCGATGCAGCCGGGGCCGTGCGTGTTCGTGCGCGACGTCATCGAGTGGATGAACGCCATGTCGTCGACGTGCGCCGCCATTCGCGGCAGCAGCGACGAAATCATCTTGCCGCTCTGCCCCGCGGGCCGAAACGCCCACGGCGACTTCAGGAGATTGCCGTTCTTGCCCTGAAACGTGACCTCGGTGGCGGCTCCGGGGAGCGGCGTGCCGTGGTACTTTTCCAGCATCGGCTTGTGGTCCCACAGATCGACGTGCGATGCGCCGCCCGGACAGAAGATCTGCAACACCTGTTTCGCCTTGGGCGCGAAGTGCGGCGCCCGCGGCGCCGCGACGAGGTCACGCAGCAGCAGCTGCGACAGTGCCACGCCCGCCATGCCTTTCGACATGTCGCCGAGGAAGGCGCGGCGCGTGCGATCAAACTCGGTCATGAACGAAAGGTGCGTACAACGCTCCGGCGGCAGCTCCGGCTCACTTCTTTTTCTTCGCCGCCTTCGCGGCCGGGGCGGCGTTACGCTTGTCGTCGAGATTGCGCTCGAGGTTGGCAGGATCGAAGGCGACTTGCACGCCGCTCGCGGGGACCGGCAGCCGCGCGGCCCAGAGGATGCCGTTCATCACCAAGGTGCGCTGGCTGTCGTAGCTCCAACTTTGGTGCAGGTCGGCTCCCGTGAAACCGAAACCGCGGGCGCCGTCCGGACGGGTGTACGCCCAAGCCATCACTTCCTCGCGGCCGGCGTATTTCTTCGCGTCGGCAGTCGATCGCGACTTGTCCGGCACCGCGCCGGTGAGCAACGGTGTCATCCCGGTCGGCGCGAAATGCAGATTGTAGAGCCACCCGTCCGCCGGCGCCGCGAAGGGCTTCACGCCGCGCGTCACCTCGTGCGCCGGGATCGTCTTGAAGTCCATGTCCCAGTGGCCGCGGCTGCCGATATCGCTGTGATACACCGCGCCGAGCCAGCCCTTGATCTTTGCGCCATCCGGGCCCGCCGGCAGATCCATTGCCTGGTGCAAAAGGACGAGCCCGGCGCCCTCGTTCATGAGGCGGGAAAGCACGGCCCAGCGTTGCGGATCGGCGAATGGCTGCTTGCCGCCGCCGTCGCCGAAATAGACCACGCACTTCGCGCCCTCGAGCACGCGCTCGTTCGCCGGCCAGCCGCGCGCCATCACCGGCCAAACGCCGGGCTGTTGTTTCAGCCACTCCATCAGCAGCGCGCACCCGGCAAAATATTCGTGTGCCATCGCCTTGCTGCTCGGGCCGCCGGCGAGGAGCACGATCTTCGTGAGGCCGGCCCGCGGCGCGTCCACCTCGAGCGGCACGCCGGATTGATCGTAGGAAGGCGCGGCGCGCAGCGACAGGACGAGGCAAAGGAACGCGAGGGCGGGGTATTTCATGCGCGGGGGACGATCAAAGGCGTGGGAAACCACGAAACACACGAAATACACGAAAACCCAGGGGCGCTTTCGTGTATTTCGTGTGTTTCGTGGTTTATCCCCTCAGATCAGCAGATCCTTCACCACGTGCCCGTGCACGTCGGTCAGGCGGAAGTCGCGGCCGTCGTGGCGGAAGGTCAGCTTTTCGTGATCGAGTCCGAGTTGATGCAGGATCGTCGCGTGCAGGTCGTGCATGTGCACCTTGTTCTCGATCGCGAAGTGGCCGAACTCATCCGTCTCGCCATAAGCGAAGCCCGGTTTGAACCCGCCACCCGCCATCAACACGGTGAACCCGGTCGGGTTGTGGTCGCGGCCGGTGCCGTTGCGTTCCGCGTAAGGAGTCCGGCCGAATTCGCTGCCCCACCAGACGATCGTGTCCTCGAGCAAGCCGCGCGCCTTCAGGTCCGCGAGCAGGCCGGCGACCGGCTTGTCGACGCGTACCGCGTGGTCCTTGTGCTTCGGCATGTTCGCGTGCTGGTCCCACGCCGGATTGTTGGTGTTGTCCGAGTAGTTGACCTGGATGAACCGCACCCCGGACTCCGCCAAGCGCCGCGCCATCAGGCACTGGCGGCCATAGTCGTCGGTCGGCTCCTCGCCGATGCCGTACAGTTTCAACGTGGCGGGCGACTCTTTGGAAAGGTCCAGCGCGTCGGGAGCGTGGTTCTGCAGCCGCCACGCGAGCTCGTACGAGCTCGCGACCGCCTCGAGTTCGTAGTCACCGGGGCGCGCGCGCAACTGTTCCTCGTTCAACGCGCGCACGAGTTCGAAGTGCCGCTGCTGCTCCGCCGGCGTGCGCAGCGGATTCCGCACGTTGCGAATGCCCGCCTCGCTCGCGCGCTGGCCGGCGCGGCCGATCGCGGTGCCCTGGTGCACCGACGGCAGAAACGCGCTGCCGTAGTTGCGCGGGCCGCCGTTGGCGAGGGTCGGGCTGAGCGACACGAACGCGGGCAGGTTTTCGTTCTCGCTGCCGAGTCCGTACGTGACCCACGAACCCATCGAGGGCCGGATCAGGTTGGTCGAGCCGGTGTGCAGGAAGAGCGTCGCCGGGCCGTGCGCCACGCCTTCGGTGTGCATCGAGCGGATCACGCAGTAGTCGTCCGCGTGCTGCGCCATATGCGGAAACAGCTCCGACACCCAGCGGCCCGACTGCCCGCGCTGCTTGAAATCCCAGAGCGGCTTCATCACGCGCTGCGTCGAGCCCGCGCCGGTCTTCGCGATGCTGCGCTGGTCGAGAAAATCAATCATCTTGCCGTCGTGCGTGTAGAGCACCGGCTTGTAGTCGAAGCTGTCGAGGTGGCTGACGCCGCCGCCCATGAAGAGGAAGATCACGCGCTTCGCCCGCGCGGGGAGATGTCCCGGCCGGGCCGCGAGGGGATTCCCCGCGCTGCGCACCGCCGCCTGCGCCGCGATGCCAGAGAGCGCGAGGTAACCGAAACCGCACGCGAGTCGTTGCAGGGCCTGCCGCCGGGACAGAAGGGAATGCGGGATCATGGGGACGAGCGCGATGCGGTTTGCGGTCAACTCAGGGCGTTCAACTCATTCAGTTCAGATAACGAAAATCCACACAGGCAAACAGCGCCTGATGCACCTGCGCCCAAGCGTCGAGCCGGGCCTGGTCTCCCGAGTCCGGCGGCGCGGCGGCCGCGACGAACTGCAAGGCCACCGCCCGCTCCTGCGCAGTCGGTGGGCGTCCCAGCGCCACGCGGTACGCGTGCTCGAGCCGGGCGGCATCGCTGCCCGTCACCGCCGCCAACGTGCGTTGCGCGGCCAGGGTGGCCTGCTCGATCACGAACGGGTGATTCATCAAGTAGAGCGCCTGAGGCGCGACGGTCGTGACGGGCCGCACGCCGATCGGGGCGTTGGCGTCGGCGAAGTCGAACACCTCGAACACATCGAGCCGCCGGTTGCGGAAGGCGGGAGTGTAGACGCCGCGTCGCAGGTCGGCGAAGACGTAGCCGTACTCGTAGCCCTGCGCCGCGGAACCCGGACCGAGGACGATGTTGGGGCCGCCGACCGCGAGATCGAGTTTGCCACTCGTCCACAGGATCGCGTCGCGAATCTCCTCCGCCTCGAGCCGGCGGCGGTTGGCGTGGGAGAAGAGGCGGTTATCCGGATCCAGCCGCTTCGCGTCCGGGGTCGCGGACGCGGCGAGCTGATACGTCCGTGACAGCATGATCGCACGCACGAGCCGCTTGACCGACCAGCCTTCGGCGGTGAAGCGCCGCGCGAGGTGATCGAGCAGTTCGGGGTGCGACGGTCGCTCGCCGGTGACGCCGAAGTTGTCCACCGTGCGCACGAGGCCCGCGCCCATCAGCCAGGCCCAGACGCGGTTCACGGTCACGCGGGCCGTGAGCGGGTTCGCGTCGCTCGCGATCCAGTCCGCCAGCTCGCGCCGGCCGCTTTGGTCGGGCGCAAACGACGGCACCGGGCCGGTGGTCGCCACCTGCAGGAAGCCGCGCGGCACCTTGGGACCGAGGTTGCGGGCGTTGCCGCGGACGCGGATCTCGGTGTCGCCGATCTCGCCCACGGCCTCCTTCACGCTCATCGCCAGTGGCCGCGCCTGCACCTTGGCTTTCAAGTCCTTCAACTCGGCTTCGAGCCGGCGGAGCTCCGCGGCGCCTTTCCGGGCGACGGGATCGTCCGCCGCCACGGTGGCCGCGGGAACGGCAGCCTTGCCGTCGAGTGGGACGAACTGCAGCGCATCGACGACGACGAAACCGTCGGTGCCCTCGGTCGATACCAGCACGTAGCCCGCGCCGTCCTTCTCGAAACGAAACTGGCCGAGGCTCACGAAGCGCTCGGCGACCGTCGGCGCCTGGCGCTGGTTGACCGTGATCAAGTTCTCACCGTCGGCGTGAAGCACGGTCACCGGCACATTGGTCGCGCGGTTGCGCTCGGCGGTGTAGGCGATCCGCACCTCATAGCGTCCGGCCTGCGGAATCTGCGGGGTGAACGTGACCGTCTTCTCGCCCTTGCCCTCGTTGACATCGGTCAGGTAGCCGGCGCCGACGTAGCCGGCCGTCGCGGAGGAATTCTTCCAGGTGCCGACCACGCGGGCCTGCGTATCATCGATCACGATACCGGGGAGCATCTCGGGCGCGATGCCCTTGCCGGCAGCCGGGGCCGCCTTCTTGTCGGCCGGGCGCAGCGCCGCGATCTTCTTCTCCAGCGCGGCCACCTGCGCCTCTTGCCCGGCGAGGTCGCGCTCGGCGGCGTCCGGGAGCGGGAGCGAAACATCGACCCACTTGGCGACGTTGTCGGTGTAATTGTGCAGCGTGTGTGTGCTGCGCAGGATGCCGGCGAGCGCGTAGT
>JBEIHL010000126.1:0-7286 GCA_040381375.1 Opitutaceae bacterium | reverse complement strand
CTCGCGGTCCTCGCCCTTCGAAATGGCGGCGGGCTTGGCGCCGATCATCTCGACGTCGTATTTCTTCAGCACCCCGAGCTTGTCGAGCTCCATGGACAGGTTCAGCGCGGTCTGACCACCCAGCGTCGGCAGGAGCGCAGACGGCCGCTCTGCGGCGATGATCTTCTCCAAAAACTCGACCGTCAGCGGCTCGATGTAGGTGACGTCCGCGAACTCGGGGTCCGTCATGATCGTCGCCGGATTGGAGTTCACCAGGATCACGCGGTAACCTTCTTCGCGCAACGCCTTGCACGCCTGGGTACCGGAGTAGTCAAACTCGCAAGCCTGGCCGATCACAATGGGACCGGCGCCGATGATAAGGATGGACTTCAGGTCGGTGCGCTTGGGCATGAACGTAGATTTCGGCGAGAGTTGAGCGCGCCGAAACCCGCGGCAAGCGGGAAAGAGCCCGGGGAGCCCACGGCCTCGCCCGGTCAGACGTTAGCTTCGCCCCGAACTGGCCACCTATTCGTTGAACTCGTCCCGCCGCCGGGACGACTCGACCTCGGACTTGAGCGCGGCCGCGGCGACCGGGTCGAACTTGGCTTCGAGCTCGAGCACGAGCCGGAGGCGCGTCTGCAAGTCCTCCTCGCGCTGCTCGAGTTCGTTTTCCTTCTCCTGCTGCGCCTGGACCTTGTCAAAGAGCCGGGTCTCCGATTCGTTGAGAAACTCTTCGCGGTCGCGCACCGCCTGCTTCGCTTCCTGCAGGCTCACCTCCTGTCTCTTAAGTTCGCCCCTCAAATCGTCGAGGGCGGCGCGCTCCTCCGGCGCCATGGCGCCTGCCACGGAGAGCGGGGGTGTCGCAGTCAGCTGGTATTCATACCCCGTGAGTCGGCCTTCCTCCACCCCGAGCACCCGGGCCGCCGCGGCCTTGTCGCCCCGGCAGGTGTGGAGCACGAAATCGAAATACCGTTTCTCCTGCGCGGCCAGGTAGTCGGCGAGGCTGAGCCAGTGCCTCCGCTCGCGCAGACGCATGGGGAGTTGGTGCGACGTGATCACCCGCGTCCCGGTGGTGGCAACCAGCTTGGAAACAACCTGCGTCAGCTCGGTGACGTTGCCCGGCCAGTGAAACGCGGAAAGGATCGAAATCGCGTCATCGGTGAACTCGATTAGATTCGAGTCGAACTGCGGGTTCGTCGCCTGGGCCGCGTAATGTTTCACGAGGAGCGGAATATCCTCGGGCCGCTCCCGGAGGGGCGGCAGGTTCACGGGCAGCGATGCGACGCGATAGAAAAGATCGTCGTGAAACTTCCCCTCGTCGACGAGGTGCTCAAGGTCCTGCCCGGTCGTACAGATCAACCGGAAGCTGTACGCGGCGTTGCGCAGCACGCTCACGAGCTCGCGCTGCGCCGGATCGGTGAGAGACTCGAGATTTTGCAGGAAAAGTGTGCCTCCCTTGGCCTGCCTTACCCAATTGCCGCCCTCGCCGCTTTGCCCCAGCAACCCTTCGCGAATGTGCGTTTCATT
Source organism: Opitutaceae bacterium (assembly GCA_040381375.1). GTDB lineage: Bacteria > Verrucomicrobiota > Verrucomicrobiia > Opitutales > Opitutaceae > ER46. The sequence goes on along the minus strand of JBEIHL010000126.1, from coordinate 5,780 downwards.
GCACAGGGAGCAGTCGACGCGGACAAACGCCGCCTCGGGTGCGCCGGTTACGCCATGCAGGATCTCCGCCACCGTGGTCTTTCCGGTGCCATTCTCGCCAATGAGCAGGACCGGCGTGCGCACGGTCGCGAGCTTCCGCACCTGGACCATCAGCTTGGCGAGCGCGGCGCTCCGGCCGATCAGCCGGGCTTCCATTTCCTCGGTCTTGATCCCAACCACCGGACCGACGGCCGCCCGTTCCCGCTGGAACTTCCGGAAGTCGATGGCCCGGCGCAAGGTGGTAAGCAAGTCGTCCACCCGAAATGGCTTCTGCAGATAGTCGAAGGCCCCGTACTTGATCGCCTGGATCGCGCTCTCCGTCGAGGCGTAGGCCGTCATGATGATGACCACGGCGCCGGGATCGTATTGCTTCAACTGCTTTAGCAGCGTGATCCCGTCCATCGGCTTCATGTCGATGTCAGTCAGCACGAGATCGTACTTCTCGGCCTTGTACCTTAGCAATGCGTTTTCACCGTCGGTCGCAAACGTGGTCGCGAAGCCGGTCGGATGAATGACCGCCTCGAGCATCTCGTGGATCGCGACGAGATCGTCGACGATGAGGACGGAAGGCATGGCGCGTGGGAACGAAAACAGGGACGCTCCGGAAGTCGAAGCATGAAGTCAAATCGCGCCGCGACTTGGCGCAATCAGTTCACAACCCGCCGGCCACGGCGCCCAACTGGAAGATCGGAAGGAACATCGCCATCACGATGCCACCCACCACCACACCGAGGAACACGATGAGCATCGGCTCGATCAGAGAAGTGAGCGCCGCGACGGTCGTCTCGCACTCGACGTCGTAAAAGTCGGCGACCTTGTTCATCATGCCGTCGACGTTGCCGGTGGCTTCACCCGCCTTGACCATGTGTTTCATCATGGGGGGGAAGAATTCGTTCGCCGCGAGCACTTCGGAGACTTGGCCGCCCTGGCTGACGTGCTTCGCGATTTCCTCGCAGGCGGCCTCGATCTGCACCTTGCCGCTCGCCGCCGATACGATCTCGAGGGTCCGCAGGATCGGCACGCCCGAGCGGATCAGGGTCGCATAGGTGCGGCAGAACCGGGAGAGCGCGATCTTGTGGATCAGGTTGCCGAAAATGGGAGCCCGCACGAGGAACTTGTCCCGCGCCCGGCGGCCGTTCGGCGTCGCCGTAAACTTGCCCAGCGCCCACCAGGCACCATAGGAGAAGATCGCGATCGCCCACCACCAGGCTTTGAGGAAATTGGAAAGGTCGATCAGGAATTGCGTCGGCGCCGGCAGCTTCGCGCCGAAATCCGCAAACATCGCGGCAAAGACGGGGATGACGAAGATCAGCAGCACGTTCACGAGCGCGACCGCGAGCCCGATGACCGCGATCGGGTACGTCATCGCGGACTTCACCTTCTTGGTCAGCTTGACCGTCGATTCGAAATAGGACGCGACCTTGCCGAGAATTTCGGCGAGGCCGCCGCTCGCTTCACCCGCCTCCACCATGGAAACGAAGAGGGTGTTGAAGGCGTTCGGAAACTTCTCCACCGACGACGAGAACGAGTTGCCCTGAGAGATGTCGGCGCGCACCTCGCGAATCACGATCCGGAAGACCTGATCTTCCGTCTGGTCCTGCAACGCTTCGAGACACTGCACCAATGGCAGGCCCGCGGTGAGCAGAGACGCGAGTTGCTGGGTAAAGATCGCAAGTTCTTCGAGCGGAAGCCGGTAAGACTTCGCCTTTTTCTCCAGAGACTTCTGTTTGGCCAACGCCTGGGCGACCTTCACCTGGGTGGCTTTCTTCCGGGGGGCGGTGCGGGAGCCGCTCCCGGTCGGAGCCGAAGACGTGAGAAGTGCCATAGATTTCAGACAACGGCACAGGATACCCTCTCGCAATGCGGGAGCGGGTAAAATTCCGGTGAGAAACGATCTGGGGGAATCACTTCCGCACTCTTGGCCCCTCCGACGCGCCGCGCGCATGCAAGCTTGACCGCGACACGGTGGGGACCCGAAGCTCCGGACCTGCGCCACGCGGGCGTAGTTTAGTGGTAAAACTCCTGCCTTCCAAGCAGGTCTCGTCGGTTCGATTCCGTCCGCCCGCTCCAGCCTCCGCCGAGCCTACGGCTGGCGGGGCCGGTTAATCTCCCCAAGCACGCGGTGTCAGTGCAGCCAGCGATCATCGCTCAGTACACCTTCCACGGCCACAACACGCAGCCGTCGAGGTCGCGAATCAGGGCAAACTCGACCTTTCCTTTGAGGACGAAAGGCAACACGTCGACCGACGCCGGCAGCAGTTCCCGCGCGGCGTGCCAGCTCTTTCCGCTCACGTAGACATCATCGACGAGCAGCACGCGGCGCCACGCGCCGAGGTCGGGCACCGCGGAGAGCAGCTGCGGCGCGGTGAACCTCGGTTCGTTCGCTTCATCGCGGTAGTTGAGCGCGACACCTTCATCCCGACGCCGAGTCGCTGGGCCACCAGCGCCGCAGGCACCACGCCGCCGCTCGCGATGCCAACGACGCCGTCGACCCCGGCCGGAAATTTCCAAGCCGCGAGTCGGGTCGTGATGGCCGGAAGGTCGAGCGGAGTCACGCGGCGCAGGGTTGCACCTGGCGCGGCCGGTCCGCAATGACACTCTTGCGCGTGAACCTGATCCTTTTCGAACCCGACGACCTCGTCCGCCCGCTCCAGCGCACCGACCCGCGCGCGCGGCACGTTCTCGAGGTTCTGCGTCGCCAGGATGGGGATACGTTCGACGCCGGCCTGGTGAACGGTCCGCGCGGCAAGGCGACGGTGACCACTGTCGATTCCGACGCGCTGCACCTGGCGTTTTCCTGGGGCCCGCCACCCCTTCCGCCCGATCCGCTCACGCTGCTCGTGGGCCTGCCAAGACCGCAAACCGCCCGCGACATCCTGCGCGACGCGACGACGCTCGGCGTGCACGCGATCCACTTTGTCCGGACCGAAAAGACCGAGCGCAGCTATGCGCAAAGCACGCTCTGGTCGTCGGGCGAGTGGCGCCGTCACCTGCTCACCGGAGCAGAGCAGGCCTTCGACACGCGCATTCCCGAAGTGACTTCCGGCCGCACGCTCGCGGATGCGCTCGCCGCCCTGCCGGTCGCATCGGCCCGGCTGGCGCTCGACAATTACGAATCACCGGCCCCGCTCAGCAGCTATGCCGGTCGCGCGACGACGCCCCATGTCCTCGCCCTCGGGGGTGAACGCGGCTGGTCCGGTCGGGACCGCGACACCCTGCGGCGCGAAGGATTTCAATTCCTCCACCTCGGGCCGCGTATCCTGCGAACGGAGACGGCCGTGATTGCCGCGCTGACCCTCGTGCGGGCGCGCCTCGGTTTGATTTGAGCGCGCTTCCGTCACGCCGCGTCCCGCCGGAAAAACGCCACCGTCGGCTGGCGCGCGCCCTTGCCGAGTCGCTTCAGGAGTTTCCAGCCCGGCGGCGCCAGTTCGAGTTCGCCCGGCAGTTCGAACACGACGAGCGCGTCCGGCTTGGATTCCAGCGCCGCCGCGAGCCGTTCGAACAACCCCGGGGCGAGATCGCCGATGAGCTCATACGGCGGATCGATGAACACGAGATCCGGCACCGCGCCGCCACCGAGCGGCACCGTGCGGGCGTCGGCGGCGATCACGGTCACTGCGCGCAGGTCGCGCCCCAGACTCTTGCCCACCGCCGCGAGATTCCGCCGGATGCACCCGGCCGCCTTGGCGTTCTGCTCGACAAACAAGCCGTCCGCCGCGCCTCGACTCAGCGCCTCGAGTCCGTAGGCGCCGCTGCCAGCGAAGAGATCGAGAAAACGAGCGCCGGCCACCGCCGCCCCGAGGCTGGAAAACACGGCCTGCCGCATGCCATCCGTCGCCGGTCGCACGGCATCGCCTTTCGGCACATCCAGCGGGATGCCGCGCGCCACGCCGCCACTTATGCGCATGGCCGCCGCGCGGGGCGCGGATGAAGGCGGAACGGAGCAGGCACGATCGTCACGAAGGCCATCATGACAGGACGGCGGCGGGATGCTGCAACGGGAAAACCGGGGGCCGGGCCGGTCTTTCCGGACTCTGCGGTCCACCTCCCGGTTCGGGAGACCTATGACACAGAAAGGCCGTCGCCACCGGCCCACGGCGGCGCCGAACCACGCCTCGTCAGATCCAGGGAAGGGAACCGCAGGCAAGTCTGCCGATCACACCCCGGCAACATAGCATTTGCGCCTTCACGTCACCTCAACAATGTCCCCTCCTCACGTTCGCGCCTCTCGTTGATGACCAAGCTCTGGCGGTGCCACGCAAGGAATCGGGGCCCCGAACTTTCTTCCATGACCGTCCGCCCACTCCTCGCCTGGCTCGGCCTCGCCGTCACCGCTCTCGCGGTGCGCAGCGAGCCGGTCGAGTATGAGCGCAACGGATGGCCGTTCGTGGTGTCGCATCACGATTCCGCCGCCCGGGTTGATGGGTGGAGCGCCGTGGGCCCTTTTCTTTTCCGCAAGCCTTCCGCGGACGCCGCCGGCCACACCGCCAGCGGTTTCCGGCCTTTCTGGGTGCGGCTCGATCATCCCCAGGAGGGGTTTCGCGCCGGATATTTGTTATATCCACTTTTCAGTTACAGCACGGATGCGACCACGTACCGGTGGAGCGTCTTCGAACTGATCCGCCGCTGGGGCCGGCACGAGAACGCCACGCCGCCCCAGACGGCCTACGACCGTGGCCGGGAGTTCGAGATTTTCCCCTTCTGGTTCTCCCGGGAATCCGGCGATCCCGACCTGAGTTATCGGGCGCTTTTTCCGATCCACGGCACGGTCAAGAACAAGCTGACGCTCGAAAACGTGTCCTGGACGATGTTTCCGTTCTACGTGCGCAACGAGCGGCGCGGTGTGGTGTCGACGTGGACTCCCTGGCCGTTCCTGCGCGTGACGCGCGGCGCCGCCCAGGGCTGGGCCTTCTGGCCGTTCTACGGCTATTTCGAGCGGCCGGACGGTTCCCGCCACGACACGTATCTCTGGCCCTTCGGCTTCAAGGCGGTGAAACAGCCCGGCGCCGACGCCCCACCCGGCACGCCGCCGCGGCGCGACGTGGGCGTGCTGCCCTTCTACACGAAAAGCACCGGGGCGAACTTCATCAACGAGGACTTCCTCTGGCCGTTCTTCGGCTACACGAACATCTCGGCGCCCAAAGCGTATCAGGAACGCCGTTACTTCTGGCCGTTCCTGATGCAGGGCCGCGGCGAGGGCCGGTACATCAACCGCTGGGCGCCGTTCTATTCCCACTCGGTGGTGAAGGGCTACGACAAGCGCTGGATGCCCTGGCCGCTGGTGCGTCAGGCCCGCTGGTCCGACGACGACCGGGTTGAGCGCACGCGGACGCAGTTCCTGTACTTCCTTTATTGGAACGAGGTCCAGCGCGCGGTGGGGCGCCCGAACGCGCCGGCCGCCGAGCTCACTCACATCTGGCCGATTCTCAGCGAATGGGACAACGGCGCCGGCCGCCGCCAGTGGCAACTGTTCAGTCCGCTCGACGTGTTTTTCCCGCGCAACGAAAAGATCAAGCACGCCTGGTCGCCGTTCTTCGCTCTCGGCCGGTACGAGCGGCTGCCGTCGGGCGACGAGCGAACGTCGTTCCTGTGGAATGCCATCACGTGGGAACGCCGGCCCGCGCAGGAGCGCAGCGAGTTTCACCTCGGGCCGCTGCTCGGCGTCACCCGCCAGGCGCACGCCCGCCGGGTCTCGATCGGGAACGGCCTTTTCGGTTTCCGACGTGGGCCGAACGGCGGAT
>JBEIHL010000125.1:0-7287 GCA_040381375.1 Opitutaceae bacterium | reverse complement strand
TGGAGGTAGGCCAGCAGATCATTCGGCAAGTCCGTCGCCGAGGAGAACGCCTCCGCGCGGAAACGCCGCATACACTCCGCGCGCGAAAACGCGACGACCTCGAAGCGTTTTATCTGCTGCAGCGCGGTCAGGAACACGCCGTCGAGTTCGGCCGCACTCTCGGGCCGCGTCCCCTCGCCCACCCACGCCGGCAACACGACGACCCGGCGGATGCCGCCGAGACTGGCGTCTCCGGAATGATTCGGCGGCGTGAAGAAGGGACCGACGCGCGCGGGGTCGCCGTGCGGCGGATGCAGGCAGCCGCTCAGGGGCAAGACGGCCGCCAGGGCGAGGGCCAGGCCTGCCAGGCGAAGAAAGGGAGCGACGTGCAAGGGGATCATTAGGAGGAGGTCTTGAATGCATTCGACAGCGCCGCTTGCTGCGACTGCAGCTTCTGCTGCGCCGACTCCATCGCGATGAAGGCCGACTCGAGCATCGAGCGCTGCTGCGTCAGGCGCCGTTCGAGGTCGCCGATCTGGGTGTCGAGTCCCGCGTTGTTCTTGTTGAGATTCGACTGCTGCGTGGTGTTCAGCGTGCCGACGGTGGTCAGAAACGTTTTGAACTTCGCCGCAAAGCCTGTCGTCGCGGTGTGGAAGAACGCATCCACCTCGGCCGGCTTGTCGCGCAGCGCCGCCTCGAGCTTCGTGCTGTCCTTCACCTCCAGGTTGTTCGTGCCCGCCTTGAAATCGATGCCGAGACTTTCCAGCCGCGTGATCGTGCCCGACATGCCGGAGACGGCGGAAAACGCCATGTTCCGCATCGAGCGGCCCCAGTCCTGGATTTCACGGTTGTCGGCCAGAATCCCCGCCGTGACCTTGCCCTTCCCGTCAGGCGAAATCTTCGTCGCGGTCTCGAGGTATTCCTGCACCTCGTTGAACTTGGTGATGAAGTCGTCGATCTTCACCCGCATCGCCTTGGTGTCGGCGGCGACCTGGATGGTCTCCGTCGTCGTGCCGGCCACCGTCACACTGAGTCCGGGAATGCCGAGTGCGGTTTCGTCAAGGGTGTTACTGGCGTTCGACTGCGTCGCACCGCCATTCACGGAAAAGAGCGCATCACCGCCGCGCACCAGCGTGCTCCCGGTCGTCAGACCCAGCGCCCCGAGCAGGCCGCCGGCGGCTTCATCGACCGCCACGCCGACGTCGCCCGTCGTGTCGTTGGTGATCCTCATGCGGTCGTTCGTCGGATCGTAGGTTGCGGTGACCCCCGCGGCGGACTGGTTGATTTCGGCGATCAGCCCCGACAGGGTGTCGGTGTTGACGTTGTAGTTGAACGTGACGCCGTTGATCGAGAAGGAGCCTGCGCCCGCGCCGTCGACCGCCGTGATGGCGGTGCCGAGGTTGGCGCTGGCGAGCGTCGCCGCCGTCTTGACCGTGCCGAGTTGACCGGAACTCGTCACGGTCGGTGTGCCGTTATTGGACAGCTTCAGGGAGCGGAGAAAATTGCTCGTATCGTTCGCGGCGCCGAGGACGACCTCGCCTGCGCCGGAGAGGGTGACGCGATCCGTGCCCGGATCGTACGCGGCGGTGACCGCACCGCCCGTCGCGGTCGAGATCGCGGTGAACACGGTGTCGAGCGAGTCCGTCAGCGCGACCGTCACCGCCTTGCCGTTCACCGTGAAGGTGCCGGCCGAGATAGGATTTCCGATCGGGAGGTTGGCGAGCGTGGTACCGGACACGTTCGCGGTCGGGCTGAGACCTGCGCCGATGTTGGCCGCGCCGTCGCGGCGGGCCGGCGTCGCGAGCTGCGACACTGCGATGCGATAGCTGCCGGGCGCCGTCGCACCCGAGGCGGAAGCCGACCAGCCCACGCCCGTCGCGGAGATTGTCGCCGTCCGCAGCGCGAACGCGCTGTCCGCCCCGAGCACCGTGGCACTCGCCTGCAGCGCGGTGAGGCGCGTCGCCAGGTTCCCCAGCGCGGAAACCTTGGAGCTGTTCCGGGTCTTTTCCGCGGTGAGCCGGTCGATCGGCACGCGCTCCACCTGCATGAGCCGGTCGACGAAGGATTTCCAATCGAAGCCCGAAGCGAGGCCGGAGAGCTGTAGGTTTGAAGTCATGGAGAATGGTCGGCGCGCGAGACGCACCTCATCCCCTATATCGGCGCACGCGCGGTCGGCTGAAGTTCGGAAGGATTTAGTAAAATCCACCCTCTCCCCCAAAATTATTCTTGCGCTTTTGAATCAAGCTACGGCGCGACCGCGACGATAGCCCGCCCTGTCGGGACAAGAGTCCTGACCGGCGCGATCCGGAGCCGCCCCCCGGATACGAATTTGGCACGGACGCCAAGCTCAACGATCAAGGAAGATAACCATGTCGCTCGTCATCAACACCAACACCTCGGCCACTATGGCCGCGAACAACCTCGCCTCGTCCAACCAGAGCCTGCAGAGAAGCCTGAACCGCCTTTCGAGCGGTTCAAAGATCGTCAATCCCTCGGATGACGCCGGCGGTCTCGCCGTCGCCACCAAGTTGAACGCCGCGTCCCGCCGTCAAGGCGCCGTGATGACCAACATCGGGAATGCGGTCTCGCTGCTGCAGACCCAAGACGGCGCGCTCAAGGTGAGCGCGAAGGTACTCGAGCGCATCAGTGAGCTGAAATCGCTGTACACCGACGCGACCAAGAGCGCGAGCGACAAGGCCAACTACGACGCCGAGTTCGTTGCCCTGCAGGGGCAACTGCGCGCCAACGCTACGGAAACGTTCAACGGTGTCGCCATGTTCGGCACGGGGGCGGTCTCGGTCGCCGTCACCGATGACGGTGCGACCACGGTGTCCCTTGCGGCCCGCGATCTCACGAACACGTCGTCGGGCGTCGGCACAATCAGCAACTCGAGCGTCTCGTCGCTGGGCGATGCCGCCGTCACGTTGAATGCGATCATCTCCGCGATTCAGAACGTCGCGACGATGCGCGCCAACAACGGCGCCGAGCAGAGCCGCCTCAGCTTCGCGACGGAGCTCATCACGATCAACAAGGTGAACCTCGAGGCCGCCACGAGCCGCATCTTGGACGTCGATGTTGCGACGGAATCAACCCAGCTCGCCCGCTGGAACATTCTGACGCAATCCGGCACCGCGATGCTCGCCCAGGCCAACCAGTCGGCCCAGAACGCCCTCCGGTTGATCAGTTCCTGAAGGAAATACTGATCAGGGATAGTCCTATAAAGTGCCCAACCCTGGCTGCCGGTTCACTCCGGCGGCCAGGCCAGTTTCCGGCCCCTGCCCCACGAAGGCCCCGCTACGTTGGTCTCATGCCACCCGGCCCCGGTTCACCGCCGGGGCCTTCGCATTTTCCGGGCGCGCGGTCCGGCGCCCATTCGATCGCGTCCCTGGTAGCGCGGACGTCCTTGTCCGCAAGAGGTTCGAACGCGGACGAGGACGGCCGCGCTCCCAACTCAAGCCGCGGCGATCGCCTCGGCGAGCACGGTGCCAACCGTCTCGTGACGGTTGAAATGATCATAGATCCGGCGCCGCGTTTCGGCGCGGAGCTCCAGCGCCTGCTCACAGGCCGTGGCGAGCGCCTTCAGATCGCCGTGCGCGTAGCGCACGATCAGGTCCGCCCGGTGCAGTTCCTCGAGGCGGCCGCCGGGACGCGAATCCTCGCTGACCGGCACCAGTCCGAGACAACCCGACCAGAACGGACGGTCGGTGTGCGTCGCCGCCATCCCGGGTGTCGTGAATTTTCGTCCTTCCGGACAAACGCTGACCGCGAACCGAGCCGCGAGCGCGGCGCGTCCGTTCACCGGCAACGAATGATCCGCGATCGCGGTGAAGCGCCCGCCGAAGCGCTTTTTTAGAAAGTCGATCTGCCGCTGCCGGTGCGGCGTCATGCCCAGTTGCGAGCCGAGAAACACAATGCCCGGCTCCGGCGCTTCCACGAACGGATGTGCAAACGGCACGGTGTTCGACACCCAACTGCGATGCTGGGCACGCACCTGCGGGCGCAACCGGGCCGCGCTCCGCGGGTCCAGCGGCGCCTCGTCATGGATCAGGACGGACAGATGCGGCGCAATCTCGGGAAAACACGGCATGGTCCGGCTGGCCTCGTCGAAGGCATAGAAGGCATGGCGCACACCCGTGCGGGCCAGGAGTTCGAACACCCTTCCCGCGGCCGGAAAGAGCGACTGCGGTTGCTGCCCCATCGTGACGAGCCAGCGCTCCTCGTCCTCGAACGAACGCGGCGCCCGCGCCACGTCGAGCACGCTCTCGCGGCCGCAGACCCACGCGGGCAGAAAGTCGACCGCCGGATGCGCGAGCGCCGCAAAGCAGCGCGCATTCTCCGCGTACCAGTCGCAGTCGAGCCGCGCCTTGCCCAGCAGCGCGGCGTCGGCGGGTTGCGCGACCTTGGCGCGCAAATCCTGTGCGCCCGCCCGCGCCACGTAGTCCGCCGCATCCTCGAGCGCGTCGGACCAAGTGTTGAAATAACAGACGCGAATGCGGCGGCGCCGCGCTCCGGCCGCCTTCATGTCACTCCGGCCGCCACTGCCGGCTGCAGCATTCGGGCCGCGAAGTAGGACGCCAGCGCCCTCACCTCGGCCCGGTCGTAGCCGCGGCGGAGCGTGATTTCATGCGGCGCCTTGGTGAGCCCGAAGCGCTCGAAGGTCGTGCCCGCCCGCAGCCCGCCTGCCCAGTAAGGGACATCCGGATACACCACCACCTGCGGGATGCGCAGGTCGCACGCGAGGTCGGACAGGCCGCTGCGCACGCTGCAGAAAAATCCCGCCGCGGTCGCAACGGCCCGAAAGAGCGGCAGCGGCAGGTTCGCCGCCCCGAGCCCCTCCGGCACCACCGTGCCGGGACCGGCGTTGACCAGCACCTGCAGACCCTCGGCTTCCAGATCCTGCGCCAGCGCCGTCCAGAAGCCGGCATCCACCCCGTCTGTCGGCGTCGTGCGCGCCTCGAGGCTCAAAAGCACCGTGCGGCCCGGCTCCCGCTCGTGCCGGCGCAAGAGGTCCGTCGCGGCGGCGAGTTCCGCCGCATTCGGTTGGCGCGGCCGCGTCGGATTCGCGCCCGCGGGCAGCCCGAGACGGCAGCGGTACGCATCCAGGAAATGAAAGTCCCGGAAGCCAACCGCCCGCATCAACTCCAGCTTGGGAAAGTGCGCGTAGAAAACCTTTCCGGCCTCCACTTTCCAGGCGCTCATCGACTGGGCATCGAGGTCGGCCGGCCACGGGATCGAACGTTCCACCGCGGGATAAAGTTCGCCCACGAAACTGAGGTGCGGCCGACCCGCCAGCCAGATCCGCACGCCATGATGCCGGCGCACGGCCTCGGCGAAGGCACCGACGATGTAATGGTCTCCGATGCCCCAATCGGCCACCAGCAGACAGACTTCGGGGGAAAGATTCATGATAGGATTACGGATACCGCGTTCGCGTCACCCTCACGCCGCGACGTGAAAGGCCCGGCGAGCCCCGCCCCCGGGCGTCAGACCGCCGCCCACGGCGTCGGCCACCGCCGCCCACGTGGTCAGGCTTTCCGCGGTGGAGACCAGGAAGCGCCGCACCTCCGGCGGACACCACGCCGGCATGCGCACGCAGGCTGAGGCCAGGAGGAATTCGCCGAGCTCATGCACGCGGCCGATCACGGTCGACGATGTCGGCTGGTACGCGGTGCGCAGCAGTTCGGTCATCCAATCGGTCAGGATCATGCCCCAGTACTCGCACCGCAGGTCGTCGACGTAGTCGTGCGGGTTGCGTCGGTGCTCCACCAGCGGACGTCCGAACGAAACGTGATACGGCGTGCCGCGCATGACGGCCTGCAGGAAGTAGCCGCCCCAGATGTCGCCGTAGCGCTGGATCTTCCCACCGGGCACCTCGTGCCCCATCGGCACGCACAGGAAGGCCGGGATCAGTTCGCGGATGACGGAGGTGTTCTGGGTGTTGATCGGGCTCCAGGTATTCTGATCCAGCACCAGGCGCTGCGGCCCGGTGTAGCCCACGCTCTCCACCTTGCCGTTCAGCCAGGCGGTCGCGTCGATGTCCGGTTCCTTCAGCCACAATCCGGCCGTGACCCCGATGCAGGCACCGGCATCCGCCGGCCGGACCTGAGGGGTGTTGTGCTGCCCGCGCAGGCGGAAGGGAAAGCCCCGGGGAAACAGCGAGCGTGACGGCGAGATCGTGAGATACTCGCATACGTTGTGATAGCCGGACGCCTCGCAGATCAACGGTTCCTCCACCGCCCGGCCCGTGTGCGAATGAGCACCGAAGAAGTCATCCGTCGTCGGAAAGTTGTCGTCGTCGATGCAGATCAGCACCTCGCAGCCGTCCTCGAGGGCGCGCAGATACCCGAGATTCCGGCGGGTTTCATTGTTGTACGGAATGCAGCGATAGAACTCCGGGAACTGGGCGCCCCACGCGTCCTGTTCCTCGATGCCAAGGTACACGGTTTCCAGCCCCTTGCGGTTGGCCTCAGCGCTCAGCACGCGCGCCTGCGGCGGCGTCTTGCGATCGCCGACCACCCACACCTTGATCTCATCCAGCCGGCCGTGGCGTTCGGCGTTCAGGCGCAGTTCCTCGAGGACATGCGGGACAAAGACGGTCGTGAAGACGACGTGACAGGGTTTGGACATGGTGGTTCAGGTTGTGCGTTGCATCCAGTCGTTGAGTACGCCGGCCAGCGTATCGCGGAATGGGAAACGACGTTCCCAACCCAGCGCCCGCAGCTTGCGGTTGTCGCCGAGGAGCAGCGGCTCGTCGGTCGGCCGGAGCAGCGCCGGATCCTCGCGCACCTCCGCCCGCACGCCGCCCAGCTCCAATAGCAGTTCCAAGGTTTGCCGGATTGTGACGGCCTCGCCGGTGCAGATGTTGATCGGATCGCCGGCGCGGCCGTGATCCAGGAGCCGCATCATGCCTGCAACACCGTCGCGTACGTCGATGAAGTCGCGCGCCGTGTCCAGCCGACCCACCCGGATCACCGGCTCGCTGCGGCCCTTCGCGATCAGCGCCACCTGGCGCGCAAAATTCTGGATCGCCGTGGCGGGCGGATGCCCGGTGCCGACGTGGATGAAGAGCCGCGGCAGGAACACCTCCAGGCCGTAGTTCTTGAAATACTGATACCCGAGGTTTTCGGTCGCCACCTTGCTCACTCCGTACGGCGTGATCGGCCGCAGTGGCCGGTCCTCGACCAGCGGACATTCTTCAGGTTGCACGTCGCCGTATTCCGCGCTGCTGCAGGCGAGGAGCACGCGCGCGCGCGGACAGGCGCTCCGCACCGCATTCAGCACATTGCGCGTGCCGAGGATATTCGCCTG
>JBEIHL010000124.1:0-7320 GCA_040381375.1 Opitutaceae bacterium | reverse complement strand
TCCGAAGCCATTGATCCGGGTTCGACTCCCGGCATTCGCACCATCCTTCGCCGTAGCGCAGCGGAGGCGAAGGATGACCTGCGTAGCTTTCAGCGAAGCATGGCACTTCTCGTGCCGTCGACCAAGGCTTCGCACGGCACAGCCTGCAGGAGTGAGCCGCACTCAACCCAGCGGCGGCCGGCCGGTCATCCGCCGCTCGAAGCTCTCTCCGCCAGCAACTCCTTCGTCACTCGGATGAGTTCCGTCAGCTCGAAGGGCTTCTCCAGCACGCGCACGGCACCGAAGGTCCGGGCCATTTCGAGATAAAGCGACGAGCGGCTCGATAGCCCGGTCATCGCGATGATCGGCACCTCCCGTGCCCCGCTGCTCAGTGCCTGGATGGTCTCGAGCCCGTCGCGCTCCGGCATGAGAATGTCGGTGATCACCAGATCCACCGGTTCGCGCTTGAAGCGGATCGCCGCCTCCCGGCCATCTGCCGCTTCGAGCACCATGTAGCCCGAACGCTTCAAGGCCGAAGCAATCGCGTCCCGGACCATGTCGTCGTCATCGACGACCAAGATGGACGGGATAGTGGTCAAGGGAGCAGCGACCCGGGGCCGCAATTGAAGGCTGGATTCAACATCTCAAAACAATCGGTAGGCTGAAAAAGGAGGGCGGACAAAAACGAGCCGCGACGGGCAAGGCAACCCTGACGGCAGGACGGCACCTACGTAGCGGCGACCTGGCCTACGCCAGCAGTTCACGCATCGCCCGGGTCAGCAGATCGTCGGCGCCGGCGTCGACAAACGAGTACTCCACCTCGTACCCGCGAGACGGATACTCCTCGCGCGTCGGAATATACCACGGGCCGTTGTCCCCGTACGCCGCCACCGCCACCGGGCGGCGCGCGATTTCATGGGCGCGGACCTGATACTGAATGAAAGGCTCGGCCGGCAGGTACAGCGACGCCACGTCGTTCACGTGCAGCGCGCCCAGGACGAACGGCTGCCGGTTCGCGACGCGCGCCATGTAGGCCAGCTTGAACGCAGGGCGCATGCGGGAAACGACGTTCTCGCGGCGCTTCTGCATCAGCTCGTCGAGGGCATCGATCGCGAGCTGGGGATTCACCGCCGGCAGCACCTCGCGCGTCCGCCACTCCACGCGGCCGATCGGTTCAGGCTTCAGGTTCGCCTCCGAGGCGACGATGCCATCGTACATGCGCTGCGTCAGCCGCACGCGTGCGGCCGGCGAGCCGTCGTTGTATTTGCCGGCCGCCACATTGCCGGCGCAGCCGGTGAAGTAGAGATGCGTGCAACCTGGTTCGTCCTGCTGCCGGCGGCGGCGCGCCAACCCGCAGAAATCGCTGCTCACCCGACCGTCACCGTAGTAACTCATCGGGTGGGTCGCGTAATAGTGGCACGCGACGATCTTGGTTCCCCGGTCGTAGAACGCCACGGTGCGCAACATCGGGTCGATCAGGCCCTCCGGCATGGCGACCAGCGCGGCGTCGCGGCTCGCGCTGCCCCGCATCGCCGTCACGCGTCCGGCGGCATCGCGCTGCAGCCGCCGGTTGCCGGCAACCTCCACCACCCGCCCGCCGCCCTGCGCAATGTGCGTCACGGGCCGTGCCCGGCGCACCGCCTCCTGCACCGCCGACCGGGAGGCATCCAGGCAGCGCTGGAAAAAATCCATTTCAAACACCTTCGGCAGGTCCGCTTGGCGCGCGATCCGTTCACCCGCGTCGAAGCACACGAAGGGCGCATTGTGTTGGTGGACGCTATGCAGCGCCACGCGGTCCGGGGTCGTGCCGGCCGCTTCGGCCAGCACCGTGCGCCAGCGCAGGTGCGCGGCGTTGAGTACGCCGGTCCAGTCGAGCACGCAGAACACGATCGGCGCCCCCGCTCCCAACAGCACGTATCCCACTGCCTCGAGCGGATCGTCGTACGCTTCCACCGGCTTGATCCAACCACCGCACAGCGAGTGTCCCTTGGGTGGAGTCACATCGAAACGGAACGGTGCGATCTGCAGCGCTCCGGGCGTGACCCGTGACGGTTCGGCCGCTGCCGTACGACGGGGAATTACCAGGGCCGCCGACGCCGCGGTCAGCGACCCGCTCAGGAAATGGCGTCGATTCATCGGGGGAAGTTTCATGGGTGAAGGGAGCAGAGGCCTAAGGCAATCGACTCAACCGGCAACGGGCAATTGTTCGTTTGCTTCAGACCGCGCCGCAGCGCAACGTGGCGGCTTATGTCCGTTGAGCCCACCGATCCTGGCGCCGCCCCCGCGGCACCCGCTCCCAGCGATTTCATCCGCGACATCGTCGCCCAGGATGTCGCCGCCCGGCGCCACCCGGAGATCGTCACCCGCTTTCCTCCGGAACCGAACGGCTATCTCCACATCGGACACGCCAAGTCGATTTGCCTGAACTTCGGCATCGCGCGCGAAAACCACGGTCGCTGCAACCTGCGGTTCGACGACACCAATCCAGTCAAGGAGGACATCGAGTACGTCGACTCCATCACCACGGACGTCCGCTGGCTGATCGCCGGCTGGGCCGACCAGTGCCTCGGACTCAAGATCAAGGGCAGCACGCCCGCCAGGAACACCGTCAACGGTCGCGAGGACGCGTATGCCGCCCCGGCGCCGTCGTCCGCCCCTGGCACCGAGGCCTTTTTCGCCAGCGACTACTTTGAAGAACTTTACGGTTACGCCGTCGCGCTCATCAAAAGGGGCTACGCTTACGTGTGCGATCTCACGCCGGAGGAGACCGAGGCCTATCGCGGTGCGCCCGACAAGCCCGGACGGGACAGCCCGTTCCGCACGCGTTCCGTCGCCGAGAATCTCGAACTCTTCACCCGCATGCGGGCCGGCGAGTTTCCCAACGGCGCCCGCAGTCTCCGCGCCAAGATCGACATGGCGTCGCCCAACATCTGGCTGCGCGACCCGCTGCTGTACCGCATCCGTCACACCGCTCACCACCATGCCGGCGACAAGTGGTGCATTTACCCGCTGTACGATTTCGCCCACTGCCTGAGCGACTACCTGGAAGGCATCACGCACAGCATCTGCACCATCGAGTTCGAGGTCCATCGCCCGCTTTACGACTGGATCCTCCAGCGCCTCGAGCTGCCCCGCACCCTACCCCACCAGTACGAATTCGCGAAGCTCAACATCAGCTACACGATCTTCAGCAAGCGCCGGCTGCTCCAGTTGGTCAACGAACGGCACGTCAGCGGCTGGGACGATCCGCGCCTGCCCACACTTTCCGGCGCCCGGCGCCGCGGGATCCCCGCGAGTGCGATCCGCCGGCTCGCCACCCTGGTCGGCGTGACGAAGTTCGAAAGCGTCACCGACGTCGCGCTCTTCGAGCACGCGATCCGCGAGGAACTCAACGCGGTCGCCGTCCGCCGGCTTGCCGTCCTGCGACCCATCAAGGTCGTGCTCACCAACCTTCCCGCCGGTGAAACGGTGCTCTGCGATGCCACCAACAATCCGCAGGACGAGCAACCGACCACGCGTCAGGTTCCGCTGACCCGCGAGGTTTTCATCGAGAGCGAGGATTTCGCGGAAGTGCCGCCGCCGAAGTATTTCCGCCTGAAGCCCGGCGGAGAAGTCCGGCTGAAATACGCGTGCATCATCAAGTGCGACGAGCTCGTGAAGGATGCGTCCGGCGCCATCGTCGAGCTGCGCTGCACCGCCGATCTCACGACCCGAACCGGCGGCGTAAACGCCGATCGCAAGGTGAAAGGCACGATTCACTGGGTCAGCGCCAACCTCAGCGTCGCCGCCGAAGTCCGGCTCTACGACCGGCTCTTCACCGTCGCCGAGCCCGGCGCCACCGATGAGTTCACCCAGCACCTGAATCCCGGCTCGCTCGAGATCATCACCGCACGGCTCGAACCGTCCCTCGCCTCCGCCCGGATCGAGGACCGCTACCAGTTCGAACGACTCGGGTACTTCGCGCTCGACCCGAAGGAAAGCGCGCCCGACCGGCCGGTCTTCAATCGCACGATCACGCTCAAGGATACGTGGGCAAAGAAATGAGCCGTCGTAACGGCCGTCGCCATGGATGACCCGCTTGCGACCCTGAGCAGCGCAGAAGCCCGCGTACTCGGGGCATTGATCGAGAAACAAATCACGACCCCGGACTACTATCCGCTCACGCTCAACGCACTGACGAACGCGTGCAACCAGCTCACGAATCGCGACCCGATCGTGGCCTTCGACGAGCAGACGGTGGTGCGGGCCATCGACGGCCTGCGCGAAAAACGGCTGGCGACCCTCTACACCGGCGCCGAGAGCCGCGTGGCGAAATACAAGCACACGCTCACCGACGCATTGCTGCTGACGCCGGGTGAGGTCGCGCTGTTGTGCGTGCTGCTGCTCCGCGGCCCGCAGACCCTGGGCGAACTGCGACCGCGGACCGAGCGGCTGTTCAAGTTCGACAACCTGCCGGAGGTCGAGGCGTCGCTGGACGCGCTCGCCGGCCGACTCCCGCAGCCGCTGGTCGTGAAACTGCCGCGCCAGCCCGGCACCAAGGAGTCGCGCTTTGCCCACCTGCTCGCCGGCCCGATCGTGACGGCCGAGATCGCACCCGAGCCCGCCGGCCCGACTGCGTCCGCCCCGGCCACCGCCACCGACCGCATCTCCCGGCTCGAACATGAGGTCACTGAACTCCGCCGCGACCTCACCGAGGTTCGACAGACGCTCGCCGATTTCCGCAAACAGTTCGACTGAACGCCGGGATCCCACTCAAGTCCCCCTTCCTTTTTTTCTCTCCGCACCTGTGAAGCAAAGCATCGTTACCCTCGACATGGAGGGCGTTCTCACGCCCGAAATCTGGATCGCCGTCGCCGAACGGACGCAGATTCCCGAGCTCCGCCGCACGACGCGGGATGAGCCGGACTACGACAAGTTGATGCATTACCGCATCGATCTGCTGGACCGGCATGGGATCACCCTCTCCCGCATCCAGCAGGTCATCGCCAGCCTCCCGCTCCTGCCGGGCGCGCTCGAATTCATCAACGCGCTCCGGCAGCGCACGCAGGTCATCATACTTTCGGACACCTTTGAGCAATTTGCTCAGCCGCTGATCCAGCAGATGGGGTGGCCGACGTTGTTTTGCCACCGCCTCCTCGTGGAGAACGACCGCATCACCGGCTACCAACTGCGCATGCCGGACCAGAAAAAGTACTCGGTCGCCGCGCTCCAGTCCCTCAACTACCGCGTCATCGCCGCCGGCGATTCCTTTAACGACACCTCGATGCTGGGCCAGGCGGATCACGGTTTTCTCTTCCACGCTCCCGAGAGTATCGTGCGTCAGTTCCCGCAGTTTCCGGCCATTCAGAGTTACGACGAGCTTCTGCGCCTGATTCTCGCGCGGCTCTGACCTCCGTCGGGCGTACGAGGCCGACTCCGCATGGACGTCAGGCCGGTGGGACAAGGCCGAACCCACCCGGCGATCGCGCCGAGAGCGAGCGTGGACTTGCCCCCTTCGCGGGCCGGCCTTCCCCTACCAGCGCATGGCGAAGCCCCTCCCTACGCTCTGGACCGATGCGATTCTTCACGTCGACGCCCTGACCCGGCTCGCGGCGGACGTGCGGCTGTGTGGGCCGAGCGTTCCCGCGCCCCTGGCAGCACCGGGTGATTTCCCAGACGCCGACGCGGCCATCGTGGGTACGCGCCTCTATTTCGACGCCGCCATGTTCGCGCGGGCGCCCCGGCTTCAGGTCATCGCGCGCACCGGCATCGGCTACGACAACATCGACGTTCCCGCCGCGACTGCGGCCGGCGTCTGCGTCGTGAACACGCCGGACGCCCCGACTGAGTCGACCGCGGAATTCGCCGTGGCGTTGATGTTCGCGGTCGCACGCCGCGTCACGGTGGCCGATCGCAACGGCAAGGCGGGGGTCTGGAAGCTCGCGCCCGAAGTGATGGGCTTCGATCTCGCGGAGAAGACCCTTGCGCTCGTCGGTTTCGGCCGGATCGCGCGGCGCGTGGCGGAAATCACGCGGGCCATCCGGATGCGGGTCCGGGTGTACGATCCCTACATCGCAGCGGACGTGATGGCCGCGGCCGGCGTGTCGGCCTGCGCCGATCTGCCCTCGCTGCTCGACGGCGCGCAGGTGCTGTCGTTGCACGCGCCGCTCGGCGAACAGACGCGGCGGTTGATCGGGGCGGCGCAGATCGCGCGGCTCGCGCCCGGGGCGATCCTGATCAACACCGCCCGCGGACCGCTGCTCGACGAAGCGGCGGTCCTCGCCGCGCTGGAGGGCGGGCACCTGGCAGGAGCAGGCATCGACGTCTGGGAAAAGGAGCCCGTGCCGGACGGTCACCCGCTTTTCCGCCATCCCCGCGTCGTCGCCACGCCGCACATGGCCGCGTACACGGACGAGGGCCGGCGCCGCAGTCACGTGGCCGCGGCCGAGCTCGTGCTCGCGGCGTTGCGCGGCGAACAGCCGGCAACGCTGGTAAACACGGACGTATGGCCGCGGCGGACGCCGCTCAGAGATCGAACGTCGCCGACAGGATGAACTGCCGCGGGTCGACGATCCGGTAGCCGTTGGCCGTGCCGTCGGGGAAGGCGCTGATGGCCTGAAGCCGGCCGTCTTCCTGCAGGTTGCGGACGTTGAGTTGGAGCGTGGTGCCAACCTTGTTCGAGAAGAGCCGGAGCCGGTAGGCCACGAAGGCATCGAGGTAAAGGCGCTCCTTGTCGTAGACGGGGCGCTTCGGATCGAGCTCGGTGACGACCGCGGGCAACTGCTGCACGCCGTAGTAACCGATGGCACTCTTGTCCTCCCAGCGCACGGCGCCGCCCACGGTAAACGGCTTCAGCAGCTTGTGGTCGCCGAGACCGGCGAGCCGGTAACTCGTGCTCAGGTTTGCCCGGTACTTGCGAATCTGGGGCCGGCTCTTGCCCTCGTTGGCTTTGGCGATGGCGAGCTGAGACGTGACGCTGGCGGCGAGGAACTGCGACGCCGAGTTCGAGTTGTTGTAGCGCTCGGTGAACCACGGCCGGTTGATTTCCGGATCGATGATGCTCTGCCAGGCCGGCAGCCGGTCCGCGATCCAGAGCGAGACGCCGGGCGCGAGCTTGGAGTCGATCGACTCCGTCTTCGTGACGTTGAACTTCGTCGTCCAGAAGCTCGTGGGATTGAAGTTCAGCTCGAACTCGAGTCCCTTGGCCGTCGCGTCCTGCGTTTCGGCCACCAGGCTGTTCTGTTCGTCCCGATTCTCCGCCCGGGTGTAGTACGAGACGTCGAGCTTCGCGATGCGCGCGATCTCCTGGTTGATCTGGTCAGCGGACAACGTGCGTCCTTCCTGGGCCGCCGCGTTGACCAC
>JBEIHL010000123.1:0-7345 GCA_040381375.1 Opitutaceae bacterium | reverse complement strand
GGTGCGGCCTCAGGGCGGCGGCAGCGCCATCGGGGCTTCGCGCAGTGAAGCGAGGGCGGCGTAGATGGCGACGTCGTGGCGTTTACGGTCGAGGAAGTAGCTGACGGATTCGAATCCCAGTTCGTCGAGCTGGCGCAAGGCCTGTTCGTAGCGGTCGGCGACGCGGTTCGGGCGATGGGCGTCGGCGCCGAGCACGACCGGGATGCCGCGTTCGCGCATGTAGCGGAGGATGCGCGGGCCGGGGTTCATCTCCGGAAGCGACTTGTTGAGGCCGCTGGTGTTGAGCTCCATCGCGACGCCCGTGGCGGCGATGCGATCGAGGGCGCGCAGGATGAAGGGCTCGATGCGGGAGAAAATCCATTCGTGCGGCGCCTCGTTCTTCACGAGGTCGGGATGCGCGAGCGTATCGAAAAGGCCGGTCTCGGCCGATTCGGCGAGGTGTTCGAAATACGTCTGCTGGTACGCGAACATGTCGCCGGTGAAGTACTTCTTCTTGTAGTGCGGCACCTGCATGTGCACCGACCCGAGCACGTGGTGCAGCGGGACGCGGGCGTGGAGTTTCTCGGCCCAGGACTCGTAGCCGGGCAGGTAGTCGCTCTCGAGGCCGAGGCGAACATCGACCCGGCCGGCAAACTCCTCGCGGGTGATCGCGACCAGGTCCACGTACTCCTCATACTGTTCCGGGGCCATCCGGTGCTCGATCCCGAGGTTGTCGGGCAGCGGGCCGTGGCAGGTGATGATGATGCCCCTCAGCCCGCGGGCTTCCGCCATCGCGGCGTAGTCGGACGGTGACCCGCTCGCGTGTTTGCAGAGCGGCGTGTGAGAGTGCGATTCGTAGAGGAGTGGTGAGTTGGTCATCTGGGCGAGACGCGGGGTCTGAGCCTCGCCGACATGCTCGTGCAATCCCTGCGGGATGCAACTCAGAGCTCAGGCTGCTCAATCCCGGAGGTGAAACCACGAAACACACGAAACACACGAAAATTCCCGATCGGCGAACCTCCGGGTCCTTTCGTGTATTTCGTGTGTTTCGTGGTTAACCTTGCTTAGAAGAACGTGTAGTATTTCCCCTGCGCCAGCCGCTCGATCAGGAGCGCCAGTTCGACGGCGTGGTAGTCGCCCCACATGCAGGCCTCACCGCACGGGACCTTGCGGCCCGCCGGGATGTGATCCCAGCCGTTGGGGCGGTGATACACGCTGTGAAGCAGCAGGCCCTGATGCTTTTTGTCCGTGGCGAGATACGGAGCGTCGAAGATCGTATCCGCAATCGTCAGACCGGCCTGAAAATACTTCGCGCCGGCCGCCGCTTCGCCCTTCGAGGTGAGGTACGTGCCGAGCCGGAGCAGGCCTTGCGCCGTGATCGCGGCGGCCGAGCTGTCGACGGGCTCGTAGGGGTTGTACGGGTCGGCGTCCTTCTTCGTGTAGTCGCCGAGGCGGTGGGAGTTCAACGCCATGCTGTCCCAGTACGGCACGCCGTCGCGGGAGGAGTAACCGTCGATGTAATAGTCGCTCGTGGCGCGGGCAGTTTCGAGGAAGAGGTCGGTCACCGCGCGGCGACCGCCGACGGCGTCGAGGTCCGAACCCTTCACGGTGTCGAGAAACTCGAGCTGCTCGGCGTAGCCGCAGATGATCCAGGCGGCGCCGCGGGTCCACGTCGTGAAGGGCGAGTAGCCTTGCTGCGAACTCGGGCAGCGGAACTGGCCGTCGTTGCGGTTGAAAACGCTTTCGTGGGCGACGCGGCCGCGGACGTCGTAGCTGTCCCGGCCTTGGCCGAAGAACACGTTGAACCGCGCAGTCGTCGCGGCGTGCTGGATCGAGCGGTGCAGCAGATTGATGGGCTTGTCGCCTTCGCCCATCAGCACGTGGCCGAGCTGGTGCGCGACCACGAGCGAGCGCATCGAGCGGATGGTGTCGGCGAACAGCGACTGCGGCCCGTTGAACGAATAAATGTAGCCGCTCGGTGCCACGCCCGCGGCGCCGCCGACCGGTGACCACGGCTGCGCGTAGGCGGTCGGGACGTAGCGCGCCGCCTGCACGGCGCCGGATACCTTCAACGCGACCTCGGCGTAGTCGACCTCGCCCTGATCGCGCGCGATTTTTCCTTCGAGGATGAGACGGCGCAGGTTGCCGTAGGTCGAAACGTTGTTGAAGCCGTGGTCATGCACGCCGACGTGCGAGACGTGCGACGCCATGTATTTCAGTGTCTTGGCGCGGCCGAGCTTGAGCATCTCCTCGTCGCCCGTGGCGTCGAAATGCAGGAACGCCATGCCGAACTGAAAACCCTGGGTCCACTCCGTCCAGCCGCGCGACGTGTACTGGCCCTTGATCGTGAACACCGGCGTGCCTTTCGCAGGATCCCAGGCGGCGTCGATCGCGCGGATTTTCTGACCGGCGAGTTCGAACACGCGGGCGGTTTTCTGCCGCAGTTTCTGCGGGGTGAGGCGGGCGTTGATCTTCATGGCGGAAAGGCGCGACGTTGCCGGGCGGGCGGCGGCGAAACAAGTGCGAAGCGGACGTGGCGCCGGGCTTGGAAATCCACCGCGGGCTGATTCCCTGGGAGCGCGGGGCTCCGGCCCGGCTGCTGATACGCCCGGCCGGGCTGGAGCCCGGCGCTCCCAGGGTGGTTCAATCCGGAACGCAGTCCTTACCCGCGAAACGTCGTCATCAACCGCGCGTAGATCTTGGCGCTCGCGAGCAGCTCCTTCACCTCTGCGCGTTCATCGACGCCGTGATAGTCCACGCCGCCGGGACCGTAGCCGAGCGTCGGGATTTTCAGGTGGTGCGAGAAGAAGTGCATGTCGTTGAAGCCGGTCGACACGTTGAACACCGTTTCTTCGCGGCGCACGGTCGTGACGCAGTCCGCCATCGCGCGGAAGAACGGATGCGTCGGCTCCGAGAAACACGGATAGTTTTCTGAGATCTTGTGCACCGTGACGCGGCAATCGGGGATTTTGCGGGCGGCGGCGGCGATGAAGGCGCGTAACTCGCGCTCGGCGGCCGCGTGTTGTTCGATTGGGATCACGCGGCGGTCGATCGTGAAACTGGCGTGCGCCGGCACCGTGTTGATCTTGGCGCCGTCGCCGCAGTGGAACACGCCGCCCAGATTGACCGTCGGCCGATGCAGGCGGCCTTCCGGCGTGCGCCACGTCCGGTGCGAAAGCAGCTTCTTGTACGGTGCGAACGCGCGGATCAGCGCGGCCATTTTCTCGAGCGCGTTGATGCCCTTCTGCGGGATCGAGCCGTGGGCCGGACGGCCGTGCACGCGGACCTCGAGCCAGAGGGTGCCGTTGTGACCGCAGCACACGGTCCGGCCTTCGCCGCCTTCCATGACGACGGCGTAGTCAGGCTTGATCGGGGCGTGTTCGACGAGCCAGCCGGTCCCGAGGGCGGAGTCCGTCTCTTCGTCAGCGGTGAACGACACTTCGAGATTCAGCGCGGGCTTGGCGCCCGTGGCGCGGACGGCCCGCAGCGCCAGCAAGAGGCTGGCGATGGATCCCTTCATGTCTGCGGTGCCTCGGCCGTAGATCCAACCCCGGTCGACGGCGCCGCTGAAGGGGCTGCCGTGCTTCCACGTGCCCGAGACCGGCACGACGTCATAGTGCGCGTTGAAATGGAGGGTCTGCTTCGCCCCGCGCGCCGGCAGTTTTCCCAGCACATTGAAGCGAGGATACCCCTGCAATTCAGGAGGTAGCGCGCTTTTCATGATCGCGGTCGGTAGTGGGTAGCGCCGGGTCCGCAGCCCCAGGTCGGTCAGTTCCTGAGTGAGCCAGGCCGTTTGCCGGTCGTAGTTTTCACCCGGCGGATTGACGGTGGAAACGCCGACCATCTGCCGCAGTCGGTCGAGGAGCTCGTCGGGGTGCCGTTCGATGTAGTCTGCGGGTGTCACGTCGAGGGCAGAGTGCCGTCGGAACGGCGGGGCACCATGGAAAAATGCCAACTTTCGCTTCGAATTGAAGCGCGCCAGGAGGTCGGGCGCGGCGCCAAGCAGGACACGGGCCCTTTGCGCGTGGAAGATTAAATGATCTTTCGAAGTCGGTCCGGGTTGTGCATGTGTGGTGCCATGACTTCTTCCCTCGAGGTTCTATGAATCCGATCACGCTTTTCCCATTCGCGGAGTACTGGTGGTTCTATGCGTCGTTCACCGTGGCGGTGATCGGCATGCTCTCGCTCGACTTGGGCGTGTTCCACCGCAACGCCCACGCGGTAAGCATGAAGGAGGCACTTGGCTGGACGATCACCTGGTGCGTACTCGCGCTGACCTTCTGCTTTGCGTTCTGGCAGTACGCGGAGTGGAAGTTGCCACAGGACCCGCGGTTGATCGCGGCCGGGGTGTCGGCGGCCGCGGCGGAGGCGATGGCGCGGCAGACTGCGCTGGAGTTTCTGACCGGCTACGTGATCGAGCTGTCCCTATCGGTCGACAACATCTTCGTCTTCGTGATCGTCTTCACGTTCTTCGGCATCCCGCGCGAGTACCAGCATCGGGTGCTGTTCTTCGGCATTCTGGGCGCGCTGGTTTTCCGGGTGATCTTCATCTCGCTGGGCGCCGTGTTGATGAAGTTCCACTGGGTCATCTGGGTTTTCGGCGGCTTTCTGGTGCTGACCGGCCTGAAGATCCTGTTCGCGCCGGAAAAGCCGCTCGATCCGGAGAAGAATCCGCTGCTGCGGCTGCTGCGCCGTTTCGTGCCGATCACCCCGGAGTTGCATGGCCAGAAGTTCATCGTGATGAAAAATGGCGTGCGTCACGGCACTCCGCTGCTCGTGGCGCTGATGGCGATCGAGTTCAGCGACATCATTTTCGCGGTCGACTCGGTGCCGGCGATCTTCGCCATCACGCGGGAGCCGCTGATCGTATTTACTTCCAACATCTTCGCGATCCTCGGTTTGCGGTCGATGTTCTTCCTGCTGTCCGGGGTGATGCACAAATTCCACTTCCTCAAATACGGCCTCGGCATCGTGCTCATCTTCGTCGGCTTGAAGATGGCCTGGCTGAACGAAGCCTTCGGCGGCAAGTTCCCCATCGTCTGGTCGCTGGGCATCATCGCGGGCGTGCTGGGTTCCTCGGTGGTCATATCGCTGCTGTTCCCCAAGCCGGCCCCGGCACCCACGGGTTCGGCGGAGTGAGACGGGGCGCGGGGTTGGTGAAAGCCCGGACGGCGGGCAGGAAGTCGCGGGTTTAACCCACTCCGACAAGCTGCTTTAACCACGCCCAGACGAAATCGAGCACCTCCACCCCGAAAATCCCGATCGCGCCAAAGAACACCACGCCCAGCAAGGTCGTGAAATAGCCCGCGAGAATAAAGATGCCGTCGCGCTCGAGCAGGCCGGCGCAGGTAAGCATGATGGCCCAGGCGGGGATCGCGTTGGAGAAAGGAATGGGCAGCGGGAGCAGCAGCATCAGGGCGCAGACGACGATGGGGATGGCATGGAGCTGCTCTCGCAGCGGCGATCCGGTCACCCAGAGCATCCGCGGGCGGAGCAGACGCTCGAAGCCCAGGATGATCTTGCGGGTCGTCGCGAAGACTTTGGTGAACACCTTGGGCGGGAGGCGGGTGTCGAGCAACCGGACGGGCAGCCAGGGTTTCGCTCCGAACGCGAGCCGCACGCCGATGAGGGCGATGATCAGGCCGAAGGGCGTCGACAACCCCGGCAACGGGACCGGGGACGCGAACGGCAACGCTATCAGCAGGAGCAACAGGACAAAGCCACGACCGTGCAACAGCGCGATGACCTCGCGGAGGGTCACCGTTTCGACTTCGAACTCGCGCAGGATCAGCGCAAACTCTTCCGAGAGCTTGCGCGGGTGCGCCCGGTCTGGCGGCACGATGACGGACGGTCCCGCGGGCGGCGGCGGGCTGTCAGGTGCCGCGCCGGTTGCCATAGAGTTCGATGTGCAGGCGATGGGCGTAGCGATAGCCGCGCGCCTTGCAAAGGTCGCCCAGCCAGGCGGCGCGTTCGCGCATCCGATCGAGCGACGTCGCCTCAGGCATCAGGAGAACCTTGTGCCGGGGAATTTCCCGGTGCAGCGCGGCGAGCATGTGTTCAAGTTCGTCCACGTCTTCCGGGCGGGCGACGACAAACTTGAACTGGTACGCATACCGGTCGACCCACGCCCGGACCACGTCCGGCTGCCAGCGCGTCGCCTCGTGCTTTCGCCGCCAGGCCGCGTGGGCCAGCGGATCCGGGGCGGAATTTAGCAGCTTGGGCGAGAGCGACGCCAGATCGCAGGCGATGCCGTCGGGCGCAACCGTGGCGGCGGTTTCGATCGTGAGGTGGCGCCCGGTCGCCTTGAGTTCGGCGGCGAGCACGTGAACGTCCTTCGCGATCATCGGTTCACCACCGGTGAGGACCACGTGGCGCGCCGCGGGATGGCTTTCCACGGCGGCGACGATCTGCGGGATCGTCCGGATCTCGCCCTCGGGCTGCCATGAGGCATACGGCGTGTCGCACCAGGCGCAGCGCAGATTGCAGCCGCTGGTGCGGACGAAGACCGACGGTACGCCGGTCAGCTCGCCTTCGCCCTGGATCGAGTAGAAGGTCTCAGCGATCAGCATGGCGTACGGACCGGCTTTTCCGGGAGAGGTTCGTGCGACGCGTACTCCGTGGGGTCCGCGAGCCCGGCGAGGGCGAACGCCTCCCGGCGTTCGACACACGTGCCGCACCGGCCGCAATGCACGTCGCCGCCCTGATAACACGACCACGTGCGCGCGAAATCGACGCCCAACTGGGCGCCTGCCGCAGCGATCTGGCCTTTGGTGAGCGCGATGAACGGGCGCAGCAGCTGCACTTCCGCATACGTGCCCAGCCGCATCGCGTCGCCCATCGCGCGCATGAACTCCTCGCGGCAATCCGGATAAATCGCGTGGTCACCGCCGTGCGCCGCGATCACGAGACCCTCCGCGCCGACGCTCTCCGCGAATCCGCACGCGATCGACAGCAGGATCGCGTTGCGGAACGGCACGACGGTCTGCCGCATGTTGTCGGCTTCGTAGTGGCCCTCGGGGATCTCACCACCGCCCTTGAGCAGGTGCGACGCAAAGAGCCGCTGGATGAAGTCGAGCGTGATGACCTCGTGGCGCACGCCGAGCCGCCGGGCGTGTTCCGCGGCGAAGGGAATCTCGCGATGATTGTGCTTCGCCCCGTAATCGAAACTCACCGCCGCTGCGACGGCGTGTTCCCGTGCCGCCCAGTAAAGCGCGGTCACCGAGTCCATCCCTCCCGAACACAGCACGAGAACCTTCATCGTTGGTAGTGCCGCAAAAGGGCGCGGAAAGGGCAAAATAGAAAACGTGGGGAGGAGGGTCGGTCTGCCATCTGCCGAGAAGGTGGGAGCGGCTTGACGCCCCGACCG
>JBEIHL010000122.1:0-7368 GCA_040381375.1 Opitutaceae bacterium | reverse complement strand
TGAACGCGGCCTCGCGCACCGGCATGCCCTCCTCGACGTGGCGCACGATGTTTTCGAGCATGACGATCGCGTCGTCGACGACGAACCCGACCGAGAGCGTAAGCGCGAGCAGCGAGAGAATGTCGAGCGTGTACCCGAAGAAGTACATCACGATGAACGTGCCGAGCAGCGCCATCGGGATCGCCACGCTCGGGATGATCGTCGCCGTCAGCGTGCGCAGGAAGAGGAAGATCACGAGCACCACCAGCACGACCGACAGCACGAGGGTGAACTTCACGTCCTCCACCGCCTCGTGGATCGTGACGGAACGATCGAACATCACCTCCAGCTTGATCGCGGCCGGCAGCTGCTGGCGAAACGCCGGGAGCAGCGCGCGGACACGGTTCACGATCTCGACCGTGTTCGTGCCGGGTTGCCGCTGGATGCCGAGGCCGATGGCCCGCTGGCCGCCCTCGCGGTCGTAATACCAGCTCGCGACGCGGTTTTCCTGCACGCTGTCGATGACCTGGGCGAGTTCGCCGAGCCGCACCGGGGCGCCGTTGCGGTAGGCGACGATGATCTCGCGGAACTGGCCGGTGCTCGCGAGCTGACCCGACGCCACGACGGTCATCGACTGCTGGTTGCCGTCGAGGACGCCGGTGGGAAGGTTGACGTTGTGGCTAGCGAGCGCAGTCCGCACCTCGTCGAGACCGATGCCGCGGCTCGCGAGCGCGCGGGGATCGAGCTGCACGCGCAGCGCGTATTTTTGCGCGCCGTAGATCTGAATCTGCGCCACGCCTTCGACGATCGAGATCCGCTGCGCCAGGTAGGTCTGCGCGTATTCGTCGACCACGGACAGCGGCAGGGTGGGCGAGCTGAGTGAGAGCCAGAGGATCGGCGAGTCCGCCGGATTGGTTTTCCGCAGCGACGGCGGCGCCGGCATGTCCGATGGCAGCCGCCGTTGCACCGCGGCGATGGCGGCCTGGACATCCTGCGCGGCCGCGTCGATGTCGCGGGATAACGCGAACTGGAGCGTGATCGACGTGGCGCCGAGGTAGCTGGTCGACGTCATCGAATCGATGCCGGCGATGGTCGAGAACTGCTGCTCGAGCGGCGTGGCCACGGCCGAGGCCATCGTCTCCGGCGTCGCGCCCGGGAGGCTCGCGCTCACTACGATGGTCGGGAAATCGATATTCGGCAGATCGCTGACGGGGAGAAGCCGGTAAGCCATGACCCCGAACACGCACAGCGCCGCGGTGAGCAGCGTCGTCATCACCGGACGGCGGATACAGAGCGCAGGGAGATTCATGGCGAAATCACGTCCGCAGGGCGAAACAGTGGAGACGCGGCGCCTCCGCCGCGTTCGAGGCCGGAACACGCGGCGGGGGCGCCGCGTCCCCATTCCGTCATGGTGATCCCGATCGAGTGAGTCATGGCTGCGGGGCCGCCGGTTTCGGCGTTTCGCCGGTGAAGGCGGCGAGGCTCTTCGGCTCGACCGTGGAGTTCGGCAGCAGCCGCAGATGGCCGTCGGTCACGACCGTTTCTCCCGCCTGCACGCCGCCGGCCAGGAGCGATTCATCACCGCTGGTGCGCGAGACCTGCACGGGGCGGATCTCGATGCCGCGGCTGGCGGTGACCACGAAGACCTGCGTGCTGCTCTGGCCGGTCTGGACGGCGGCGGTCGGCACCACGATTGCGCCGCGGTCGACGGCGGTGCGGGTTTGCACCTGCACAAACTGGCCTGGCCACAGGGCGAGGTCGTCGTTGGCGAACGTCGCCTTTAGCGTGATCGTGCCCGTGGTCGGATCGACGGCGTTGTCGAAAAAGCTCAGGCGTCCGTCACTCCGGCTGACGCCGGACGCGCGATCCGTCACGGTCACGACGGCGTCGCCACGCTGCCACGCCGCCCGGATCTCGTTCAGCGTCCGCTCCGGCACGGCGAAGGCCGCCGCGATGGGGGCAAGCTGGTTGATCGAGACGATCGACTGGCTGACATCGTTCGCCTTCACGAGCGCGCCTTCGTGCAGGACGAGTTGGCCGGTGCGACCGGCGATAGGCGCGCGAATCTGCGTGTACCCGAGCAGCAGTTCGGCGTTGGCGACGGCGGCCTCCCGGGCCTGCACCTGGGCGCGGGTGGTTTCCGTCTTCGTGTTCAACTGGGCCAGCAGCTCTTTCGAAACGGCGTCCTGCTGACTGAGCTGCAGATAGCGCTCGAGGTCTGCGGTCGCTTTGGCGGCCTCGGCGCGCACGTTGGCCAGGTCGGCGCGGACAATGCGAAGGGAATTCTCGAACGGCCGGCGATCGAGCGACACGAGCAGGTCGCCCGCCTTCACTTCGTCACCCTCCTTGAAATGGATCTGCGCAATCATGCCGTCGACCTGGGACTTCACCGCGACGGAACGCAGCGCCTGGATCGCGCCGACCGCCTCGATGATCCGCGGAACGTCCTTCTGACGTGCGACCGCCACCTGCACTGGTACGGGCGGTGCCGCCGCCCCAGCCTTGGGTGCACCGGTGGACGGTGGCTGGCAGGCGGTGGTGAGGAGAAGCGATCCGGTCAGGACCAGGGGGAGCACGGACGTCTTCATGAAGGGGCTTTGCATGAGCACGTTTGGCGGGTGGGGTGCGCAAGTCCAGCGTGCGAACTCTCAGCCACCCGGACGCGGGTGAGAAATTTCGTGACGTGCGCGCGGGAATATATGTCTGTCGAGCGAACCCGAGCGTGCGCCGCCATGACCAACCTGCAGCTTGCCGTACACTTTTTCTTTCAGATCGCGGTCATCCTGCTTTTTTGTCAGCTGGTCGGGCGGGTGGGCCGGCACGTTGGCCAGCCTCAGGTGGTTTCCGAGATGATTGCCGGCGTGCTGCTCGGTCCGTCGCTGTTCGGTTTGTTTTTTCCCGAGCTGTTCACCCGGCTTTTTCCCCCCGATACGCTGCGGGTGCTGTTCCCGGTGTCGCAGCTCGGGCTGGCGGCGTACATGTTCGTCGTCGGGATGGAATTCCGCATGGACATCGTGCGCGAACGGCTGCGCAGCGCCGTGGCGGTTTCGGCGGCGGGGATGCTTGCGCCGTTCGTGCTCGGCGGTGTGCTCGGCTGGTACTTCTTTCATCACACGACCCTTTTTCCGGCGAAAACCTCGCTGCTGGAAGCCGTGATCTTCCTCGGGGCGTCGATGTGCATCACGGCCTTTCCGATGCTGGCACGCATCATTCATTTCAAGAAGCTCGCGGGCACAGTCATGGGGACCGTGGCGCTTGGGGCGGGCGCGATCGACGACGCGGCGGCCTGGGCGCTGCTCGCGGTGGTGCTGGCGAGTTTCGATGGCGACGTCAGTTACGCCGTGAAGAACATCCTCGGTGGCATCGGCTATGTCGCGCTGACCCTGGGGGTGATCCGCCCGCTGTTGCAGCGTTGGGCGCGGCGGATCGAGGCCCGGGGCAGCCTGGCCGACGGCGAGTTTGTCTTTTGCCTGAGCCTGCTCGCGCTCGGCGCGTGGTTCACGGACGCGATCGGCCTGCACGCGGTGTTTGGTGCGTTCATCATGGGTGCGGCGATGCCGCGCGGCCTGGTGGCGGAGGCGCTGCGGGATCGCATCCAGCCGCTGACGGTCGCGCTGCTGCTGCCGCTCTTCTTCACGTATTCGGGGTTGAATACGCAGATCGGTCTGCTTGATTCTGTCTACCTCTGGGGTTTGGGGGGTGTTATCCTGCTCGCAGCCGTCGGCGGGAAGGGCGTCGCGTGCTGGCTCGCTGCCCGCGCCACGGGCGTGTCGAACCGCGAGGCACTCGGCATTGGCGTGCTGATGAATGCCCGCGGCCTGATGGAGCTCATCATCATCAATATCGGCCTCCAGCGCGGCATCATTTCACCGGCCCTCTTCGCGACGCTGGTGATCATGGCCGTCGTGACGACGCTGATGGCCTCGCCGCTGTTCGAATGGTTGGTGGGCCGGCATGGCGCTGCGGCCCGCGAGCGGAGAGCCGGTGCCCATTCCTTTACCCCATGAAACTACCATCCCGTTCCTTGACCGTCACCCGCCGCGCCTTCCTGCAAAGTTCCGCCGCGCTCGCGGTGTTGGCCGCGACGCGCAGCCACGCCGCGTCCGCCCGGCCCGCTCCCTCCGCGGAGGAACTGCGCCGCATCATGGAAGCCCCGGTGCTGCAGCTCGACTTCGTCCGCTCGCCGGTGACGGTCGCGTCGATGGAGCTGTTGCGGAACGGACGAAATTTTCTCGTGCGCACGCGCTCCACCGACGGCGTCGAGGCGATCACGGTGCCCAACCCCGCCATCATGGCGAAGGCGTGGCCGGTGTTCCTGAGTCATGTCGTCCCGACCTTTTTGAAGAAAGACGCCCGCACGCTCGAAGCCCTGCACACCGACGTCTATCGGGCGGGCAGCAATTACAAGATGCAGGGCCAGCTCTTCTGGGTGGCGGTGATGGCGGCGGAGCAGGCGCTGTTCGAACTCATGGGCCAGGCGGCGAAAAGGCCGGTGGCGGATTTCTTCGGCGGGGCGAAGCGGCGCGACATTCCCGTCTACTACGCGAGCGGCAACCGCGGCAATGCGCCCGAAGCGGAGATCGGATACCTGCAGAAACTCGTCGCCGGCTCCGGCGTGAAGGCGATCAAGTTCCGGCTCGGCGGACGCATGAGCCGCAATGCCGATTCGCTGCCCGGGCGGACGGAGAAACTGATTCCGCTCGCGCGAAAAACTTTTGGCGACGGCATGACCCTCTACGCGGATTCCAACAGTTCGTACGACGCAAAGGAAGGGATCCGGATAGGAAAGATCATGGAGGCCCACGGCTACGGCTTCTACGAGGAGCCGTGCGAGTTCGACGACCTGTGGAGCACGAAGGAGGTCGCGGATGCGCTCACGATCCCGATCGCCGGTGGCGAGCAGGAGTTCAGTTTGCACCGCTGGCACTGGATGGTGGCGCAGCGGGGCGTCGATATCGTTCAACCCGACTTGCACTACGGCGGCGGTTTCATCCGTGCGACCAAGGTGGCCCGGATGGCGGCAGCGGCCGGCATGACCACCGTGCCGCACATGTCGGGCGGCGGACTCGGCTATCTCGACGTGGTGCAGTTCGCGGCCTTCACGCCGAACATCGGACCGTTCCAGGAGTTCAAGGGCGACGCGACGATTCCCGTCTCGTGTCCGACCTCCTCGCTCAAGTGCGAAAACGGCAGCGTGCGCGTGCCCGCGGGACCCGGCTTCGGCGTGACGATCGACCCGGCATTTGTGAAACAGGCCGAGGTCGTGCGGCTCTGAGCAGGTGGAGCATCCTGTCCCCAGGCTGCTGGATTGGGCAAATGCAGGTCGGCATCCGGTTTCAATTCTCCTGCAAGCAGCCTGGGGACAGGCTGCTTCACCTCGCACGGAGATCGCGTTCAGTTCCAATAGCCTTCGTGGAACCGGTAGGAGCGGCCCTCGGGCGCCCAGCGCGGGTTGACCCAATTCGCGGCACTGTGCGGCGGCGGCGGGGCAGGCGGTGCCTGCATGACGATAAAGCTGTTATTGCCGACGGGAACCGCGCTGGTCGTCACGACCTGCGTCTGGGGTTGAGTCACGATCACCTGCTGCGGCTGCGTCATGATGACCTGGCCGGGAGAATTTTTGGATTCATGGGAGGATTGTAGGAGCCGCGAGATCGCGGGAGAGAGAGGCGCGTGGCCGACAGGCTACGACCGGTGAACCATCATGATAGCGTGGACCGGGGCGGAGGTTCCTTCCCGCAGGATGAATTCATCCACGCTGGCCGCTTTTGTCGGCCGGACGCGCGCCCGCGGCCGGACGCGTTTGGTTTCGAGTGATCTGTCACTCTCCCTGATTGCGATGTGGTGCCGCGTTCATTTTGGAACGTCCAATGCCCAAGGCATTCAACGCTCGGAAAATTTACAGGAGAGCGCAGAGCAGCGCAGAGATCAGACGCAGAGGCCGGGCCTTCTCTGCGTCTGACCTCCGCGCGCTCTGCGGTCTCCTGTAAAATCGCCCGGCCTCTGCCATAGAGCGATCACTCACGTTTTCCGATTCCTGACTCGGCCAAACAAAACAGTATGGCCCGGAAGATCGGGCCGCTCCCGCCGCAACTCCTTACCCGGTTCACCGGCATTCCTGTTCACGCTCGTTTAGAATCGGTGGCACGGCGCAATCGGTCACCCGCCCAGCTTCACGCTTGCCCCCGCGCAGGCGCTGCGCCGCAGTCGTGGCTCGCATGGTTGTACTGCCCCTTGCGGAAAAAACCCTCGTCGTTATCGGCGGCACCTCCGGACTCGGTCTCTCGGCGGCGCGGGCGTTTCTTGCGGCTGGTGCGCGCGGTGTGGTGATGACCGGGCGCAACTTGGACACGGCGTCCGACGCAGCGCGCGAACTGGGGGCACAGGCGACGACACTTTGCGGGGATGCTACGGATTCGGCCCATGCGCCCGCGGCCATCGCGCTCGCACTCAAGCGGTTCGGGCGCTTTGACGCGCTCTACCACGTGGCGGGCGGCAGCGGCCGCCGGCTGGGTGACGGCCCCTTGCACGAAATGACCGACGACGGGTTACGCGGCACCCTCGCGCTGAACCTGCATTCCGTCATCTTCTCGAATCGCGCCGCGGTCCGTCAGTTTCTCGCGCAGGGTGGGAGCGGGGCCATCCTCAACTTGGGTTCGGTGCTCGGCTGGTCGCCGTCGCCGGAGTTCTTCGCAACCCACGCCTATGCCGCCGCCAAGGCGGCGATCGTCGGCTTCACCCGCTCGACCGCCGCGTATTACGCGAAGCACGATATCCGCTGCAACGTGCTCGCGCCGGCGCTCGTCGAGACGCCCATGTCGCGGCGGGCCGCGGGCGACGCGCGTATCCAGAAATTCATTGCGACCAAGCAGCCGCTCGGCGGCGGACGCATCGGCCAGCCGGCGGATTGCGATGGCGCCGCCGTCTACCTGCTCTCGGACGCGGCGCGGTTCGTCACCGGCCAGGTGCTCGCCGTGGACGGGGGCTGGACCGTGAGCGAGGGCCAGATTCCGCCATGACGTGGGCCGTCGGCATCGATCTGGGCGGCACCCAGCTCAAGGCGGTCGCAGTCGACGCGTCCGGCCGGGTATTCGCGCGGGAGGTTTACCCCACCGAGGACGGCCGAACGACGCCGGTGGACTGGATCGCGCGCGCCGGACGGGCCTTGGCGGATTTTTCCGGGACGGCCGGTGCGGCGCCCGCCGTCGTGGGGGTTTGTGCGCCCGGCCTGGCGGCCGGCGACGCCCGCAGCATCGCCCACATGCCGGGCCGGTTGGCCGGACTGGTCGGCCTGGATTGGGGCGCAGCGCTCGGGCGGGCGCAAATCGTGCCCGTGCTGAATGACGGCCACGCCGCGCTGTTGGGAGAGGCGTGGATCGGGGCGGCGCG
>JBEIHL010000121.1:0-7433 GCA_040381375.1 Opitutaceae bacterium | reverse complement strand
GGGCGCTCTTCCCCACCCACAGATCAGGCTGGCACAATACGTGCAAACCTCTCAATCTCCCCGTCGGAACGTCGGTCTGCCGCCTCTCCTTTCACCGCTACTCATTCTCCTTTCGAGCCATGAAAAAAGCCCTCGCGCTTGCCGCCCTCCTCAACACATCCGCGCTCTCCGTTTTCGCCATCGATATCAATGGCGGCTCGTCATGGGGCGGCTGGACCAGCAAGGGACTCTCGAATCAGCTGGGCGTTTTCGGCTCGGACTCGACCTCCGAGATTTACGAAGTCTACACCGCCGCCTTCAGCTTCTCCAACAACTCGGTTTCGGGTGGTGCGATCGGCGGCGGCCCGACGGGAGGCGCCACCGGATTTGGCACCGGTGCGTTCTCGACCGGAGCGTTCGCGAATGGCAACCAGATCCTCGGCGTCGGAGTGAGGCGGATCAGCGGCAGCAGCATCAACGTCACCACCACGGTGATGTTCGACCTGGACAGCGACAGCTATCAGGCCGCCTCCACGGTGGGCGGCTCCGACGGCCGCACGAGTTTCTCGAGTTGGTCCGAGTTGGGTGACTTCACCGTGCAGTTCGAGGGCGCGAACAGCTGGCGGGGCGGTACGCTCACGCAGCAGGCCGGCAACGGCACGAACAACGGCGGACCCGACAGTCCGCAGCAACTCGTCGGCGGGTTCGGTTCCGGTGTCAGCTACGACTGGGCGTTCCGCGCGTTCGCGCAGTCGGACTCCTATCAGATGTTTTTTGACCTGACCGCCATGGACGTACTCTACGGCGTCAACAACCCCTTCGGCAAGGCCTCCGGCTTCACCGGCATCGGCGACTTCGGCTCAACAGTGCGGCTGTCGCTTAACGGCCTCGGATCCAACCGGGTGGTTTTCGATGCCGCCACGAAGTCCTCGCCGAACGCGGTGCCGGAGACTGGCGCGACGCTGGCCTGGCTGGGCGCCGCGGTGGCGGCGATGGCTATGCTGCGGCGCCGGGCGGCGTAGGCTTTCGCGCGCGGCGAAGCGGCCGGGGAAATCGTCCGTTTCGCACCGGGCTTGCCGGCTTTCGCCCATGCCGCCGCAGCGACTTTGCGCGGCGGAGGGGCTCCTTGGGCGTCCTATACCGTCAGCTAATGATATCTAGCCTGTAAGTTCGAAGGAGTTTCATTAAGCACCCGGCATGGCCGAGAAGGCTACCCGACTTGGGGGCGAAGCTGGTGGCGGAAATCGAGGCCGCGTGGACCCAACCGCAGGAGGCGTGGGCGCGTCGGCGGCTATTTGTGGTGCGGCTGATTGCGCAACATGAGCTGACCGTGAAGCAAATCATGCGGGTGGCGGAAGTGAGCTGGCAGAGCGTGTTCACCTACCGCGATACGCTGCTGGCGGGTGGCGTGGAGGCGCTATTGAGCCGAAAATGGGCGCGGGGCCGGAAGCCGACGGTGCGTGGCGCGGTGGCCCAGGAGTTTATCGTCCGTCTGGAGGCCGGAAAATTCCGGCAGGCTCGGGATGCCCAGGCGTGGATCAGGAAGCGCACGCACCGGCAACTGACCGAGAGCGGCGTACGGCAGCTTTTGCGTCGGCTGGGCGGCAAACTCAAGGTGCCGCGCAAGTCGCACACGAAAAAGGCCCCGGCCAAAGCCAACGCGTTCAAGTCAGAACTGCCCACCCGGCTGTCCGCCGTGGTGGGCCCCACGCCCACGCAGCCGATCCGGCTCTGGGTCCTCGACGAGCATCGCTACGGCCTGTTGCCGGTGATCCGCCGGGTCTGGGGCCGGCGAGGCGTCCGGGGGCACGCGCCCTACGCCACCCGCTACAAGTGGGGTTATCTCCATGAAGCACTGGAAGTCGATGGCGCCAACGCCTGCGAACTGCTGCTGACTCCGGCCATCGATCGGGTTGTTCACGCCATCTTTCTGCGCCAGATTGCCGACTCCGATCCTACCGCGCTGCACGTGGTCATCGCCGATCAGGCGGGATTCCATTTGCCTGTCGGTGATGCGAGGATTCCCGCCAATCTCCGGTTGTTACCGCTGCCGCCCTACTGCCCTGGGCTCAATCCGGTCGAGCGCTTCGGCGGGCTGCTCAAAGCCGCCGTCTCCAACCGGCTTTACCTCAACCTGCGCAAGCTCGAGGACCATATAATCGCCGCCGCACGGCCTTGGTCCACTCCTGCCGCCGTCGCTGGCCTGATCCACGTTTGGCTCGCCGCTAAAGTAAATCAGGGCGCTCCAGCCTAAAGTCTAATTATTACTAGACGCTGGTATGAAGTGTTCGGCGTAGCGAGGTGTTCGGCTTGGCGCGCCGACGTCAACCCCTGGCCTGTCCGCTAGCCGCGGGCGGCGGTGCGGCCTCCGCAGCCGGGGTCGCAAACGCCACGCTGACTCGGGCGCCACCCCATTCCGAGACGCCGCGTTCGAGCGACCAGCCGTGCAGCCGGCACAGCCGCCGGAGCAATTCGAGTCCCAGACCGTAGCCCGGCGCGGGCGGCGGCAGCGCGGCTGCCGGCGGCGCCAGATCGGCGAAACCCGGTCCGTCGTCGTCCACCTGAAGTATCGCCGGCGTATGCCAGCGAAGAGCGATCCGGCCGCCCGGGCTGTGCTTATGCGCGTTGCCGACGAGATTGTGTACAAGCGTGAGCACAACATCGCGGCTCGCCCGCACGCGTGCGTCGGTGGGAATCTCCACCATCCAGCGCGGCGGCGGCGGCGCGGCGAGCGCTTCGTGTTCGGCCACAACCTCGCGCACGAGCGGGGCGAGCGCCACCCAGCCGGCTGGCGCGGGTTCTCGTCCTTCCCGGGCCAGCACGAGGAAAAACTGCACCAGTCGTTCCATCCGTGCGACCGAACGGGCAATCCGGCCCGTCACCCTGGTCCGCGCCGCGCTGTCGTCCGCGACTTCGGGGAGTAATGTGAGCGCGGAACGCAGGGTAGCGAGCGGCGTGCGCAATTCGTGGCTGCACTCGGCCAGGAAGCGTTGCTCGCGCTCCATCGCCGCGGTCGTTCGCGTCCGCGAATCCTGCAGCGCCTGCGCCAGCGCGCCCACTTCGTCATCGGCGAGGCCTTGCGCGAGATCGGCCGACGGGTCCGCCGCGGTGCTGCGAACGCGCTCCGCGAGCAGGAGCACGGGCCGTACGGTCCATCGCAGGATCACGGCGCTCGCCGCCAGCGCGAGCCCTGCCACAGCACCGGCCACCGCCAGCACCGCCCAGCGGATCGGCGCAGCCCGCGCCTCGGTGAATTCGAGCCTCCCCACTTCGACCCAGAGGCAGCCGGTGAAGGCGTCGCCCGGCGCGGCCAGTCGCAGCCGGTATTCGCTTTCGAGATTCTCTCGCCACACGCGCCACCGGCTGTGCCAGTTATCCGCCAGGACGGCGCTCCCGCCTTTCGGCGACGCGAACGCCTCGTACCACCCGCCGGCTGCTGGCAGTCGGTCGAGCCCCGTGGCCGCCCGCAACGCGTCGGGTTCGGGAAACACGCGGATCCAATCCACCCTGGGAGGGCCGCCGCCGGCCAGGGTTTCGCGGGCGGCTTCGGCGATGACCGCATCGACGATTGCATCCTCAGCTGCCAGCACGATCCAGCCTCCGACCGCTGCGAGACTGCCGAAGCCCGCCAGCGCCAGCGCGACGAGCAGCACCGCGATCCGCGTGCGCAGCGGGAGTTGGCGTCGGCGACGCGGCGATGCGGCAGGGGCGACGGGTGGATTCACGGCGCCGGCGCGTCACCGGGCCTCGGCGCCCGAATCTGGAAACCGATGCCGCGGTGTGTCTGCAACAGCGGAAGCGACGAGGGGCCGTCCAGCGCCGCGCGCAGCGTGAAGATATGCGAGCGCAACGCGTCACTGCCCGGGGGCGCATCGCGCCAGAGCGCTTCTTCCAGCTCTTCGCGTCGCACGACTTCCGGGGAGCGGCGGAGCAGCAGTTCAAGAATGGCGAAGCCCATGTTGGTCAGCGCAAGGGTCCGGCCCGCGCGCCGGACTTCGCGCGTGCCGGGGCGCAGTTCGAGATCAGCGCACCGCAGCACCTCACCTTCTGCGGCCGGCGCCGCCCCTCCTCCGCGGCGCAGCAGAGCGCCAAGCCGCGCGAGAAGTTCAGGCAGAGCAAAGGGTTTCACCAGATAGTCGTCCACGCCGGCGGCGAAGCCTTCGAGCCGTTCTTCCAACTCATCAGCCGCCGTGAGCATCAGTACCGGCACCCGATGCGCCGGACCTTGCCGCACGCGGCGGCACACTTCCAGGCCGTCCAACGCGGGAAGATCGCGGTCAAGAATCACGACGGCGAAGCGCTCCTCGTGCAACAGGTGCAGGGCGAGGGCGCCGTTGGCCGCGTGCCTCACCCGCCAGCCGCGCGGCTCGAGGTAATCGGTGATGTTGCCGGCCATATCCCAGTCGTCTTCGACGAGCAGCAAGGGGAGCGCAGGGGAGTCGGACATGAGAGAAAAGGACGGAGGCGGCAGGCCGCGGGTCCCAGTCGGTCGCGGATCTGCCGCCGAGTATCCACGTCAGAACGACCAACGCAATCCGGCGATGATCCCCCAGGTATCATAGTCGACGCTGAGCCGGCGCGAGCCGGCCGAACTCGTGAGCTCCTGCGTGCCCGCCGCCACCGCACGACCTTCAATAAAGACGCGGCCGCGCGCTCCGACAGCGCGCTCCAGCCCGATCAACCACTGGTAAGCGAAGCGGCCGCGCGCGGAAAATTCCTCCCCTCCGAATCCGTCGAGGTCCACATCGACTTCCTGCATGAAGCCTGCGCCAAGCCCAGCAAACGGGGCGATGCCCAGCAATTCGAACGGCGGTCCGAGGCGGTACGTCGCGGTGAGAAACGCATTGGTCGAGGCCAGGTCGCCGCCGGAGATGCGTGCGTTGCCGCTGTCCAGCGAGGCCACGGAGTTGCTGCGGTAGAACCACTCCAGTTTGGTCGAAAATTGCGGCGTCCACGCCCGGCCGACCGCACCCTGCACGATCACCCCGGTCTTGTAGTCGGCTTCGTAGCGGACTCCGCCGAGCGTGATGTCGCCGCCGGGAACGATTCCCGCGCCACCCGAGGCCTCGACGAACCAGCCGTCGGTCCAGTGGGGCGCGGCGGACTCTTTTTTGGCGGCGTCACCGCGGGCGGCGGCGAGCCCCAGCAGGAGGGCGGAAATCCACGCCGGATACCGGCGGCACGCTTGAGGCAGGAAGGCAATGGAGGGCATGGTGTATGTCCTGCCGGCGATCCGGGAGCCGGACGAGGAAGCCGACCCGGCCGCGCGGCAGCGGCGACAGGATGTCGCGGAGCAACCGGCAGGCCGGCACTCTAAAGGGCCGCAGGTGAAGCGACCGTGAAATGAGGGTCGGATCGCCGTGAAATCGCATTGCCGATGCAAATAAGGCAGCCGAATGGGGCCGAGGCGTTACTAGTTGCAGGGCACGACCCGAGCGGCGCCAGTTAGGGGCGGTTGTCGTTTCAGATCTCCGCTCAGTAGTGATTGTTGGAACCGAACCTCGCGCCCGCTACGCCAGAGACGCCGAGGCGCAGAAAGTCGGCATGGTTTCGCGATCGACCTTCTCGCGTTTCCTCCGCTGATCGGCGTCCCTGCTCGATGTGGCAACTAACTTAACGCCATTCGGGTCAGGCCGAAGCGGGCAACAGTACTGACGGGCGGCCCTTCTGCACGCCGGCGATCCGGATGGCGGCGGCGTGACACGTCGTTGATACAAGTTACCTTTCCCCGCATGAGCCCGTTCAGTCGGGCACAACTGCAGCTTCCCCTTCATCTGGCGGCCCGTCACATTCGCGGTGCCATGCTTCGATTGCGGCCTCGGACGCGGCACGCTGAATCTGCCCTGAAACGAAACCTGATCGCCTGCACCCTCGGTCTGGTCGAGGCGCTGCACGGCCTGGCTGCCGCCGGCCTGCGCGGCGGGCATGCGACCGTCGATCAAAGAGAAAAATCGCCGGCCGGTGGGATTCCGAACAATTCCTCAAGCCAAGACCAGGCGATGGGGACGGCGCAAGAACTGCTCAAAGGGAACTGGATTCCGAAGGTGCCGGCTGAAACAGGTACCGGACACGTGAGAGGTGACGCCCTTTCATGCACTCAAGGGCGGGCAATCAGGCTAGTTTCTCACTCGCCCGCGATCACTTGAATTCTTCTGGCGCTCTTCGGCGCCGAAGCATTCCTTCCTCGTCCTTCGCCAGTCACTCCGTCCCCCCGCAAGGAAAGGCGACGATCCCGGCCTGAGTCCGTTTCCACCATGAACCCGAGAATTCCCTTCGCGACGGTCGGCGCCGGTTTGATCCTCCTCCTGTCGTCGATTTCCGCGCCGGGAGCCGAGCCCACTCCTGCCGCCACCAGGGTGTCCGAACGTGGCCGCATTCTCGGCCGGGTCGACCATCCGGCGACGGGCCAGTTCCTCAACAACGCCCGCGTCGTGCTCAAGGGCACGGGCGTCGTCGCTTTCACGGATCAGACCGGACTCTTTCACCTGAACGATGTGCCCGCGGGGTCGGTTGTGCTGCAGGTGTTCTATACCGGCCTGCCGCCGCGCGATGTGAGCGTGACGGTTCCCGCGGGCGGCAGCGTGACGCAGGACGTGAGCCTGGGCGAGGGGACGGAGAACGGGACGGCGGTGGTGCAGCTCGGCCGGTTCGTCGTGGCCGCCGACGAGATGGACGCCGAGGCGATCGCGACCAACGAGCAGCGTTTCTCGCCGAACATCAAGAACGTGGTCGCGGCGGGTTCGTTCGGCGACATCGCCGAGGGCAATCTCGGCGAGTTCATGAAATATCTGCCCGGCGTGACCGCAGACTTTGCCGACCCGACCATCCTGTCGATTTCCGTGCGCGGCCTGAACAGCCATCTCACCAGCGTGACCGCGGACGGCGCGCAAATGGCCAACGCCCACTACGGCGGCTCGACGCGCGTGTTCCAGTTTGAGCAGGTCTCGATCAACAATATCTCGCGCGTGGAATTGACCAAGGTTCCGACGCCGTCGCAGCCGGCCGACACGCTGGGTGGCACGGTGAACATGGTCAGCAAAAGCGCCTTCGAGCGTAAGAAAGCGCATTTGAGCTACCGGCTCTATCTGGCCGCGAACCAGGGCGACCTCTCGCTCGGTCGCGAGCCGCACTCGTTTGAAATGACGAAGCACCGCATCCAGCCGAACGCGGACTTCAACTACACGCTGCCGCTCAACGACCGGCTCGGCCTCGTGGTGTCGGGTCTCACGTCGAATCAGTTTAACGACGCGTTCGTTTCCGCGCGCGTGTACAACGCCGCGACCGCCGGCTCCGGCGCGAGTTTCGCCCGGCCCTACCTGCAGCAGCACATCCTGCAGGATTCTCCGCGCTACACGAATCGCGACTCGATGAGCCTGAAGGCCGACTGGCGCGTCACCCGCGACGGCGTGCTGTCCGTGACCGGACAGGTGAACAAATTCTGGACCTACTACGGC
>JBEIHL010000120.1:0-7454 GCA_040381375.1 Opitutaceae bacterium | reverse complement strand
GAGGTGTTTGGCTACGTTTCGAATCGGGGGAAAGAGGGTGAGGGTGAGGCCTGAGGTGTTTTCCCACGTCTGAGGTGTTTGGCTACGTTTCGAATCGGGGGAAAGAGGGTGAGGGTGAGGCCTGAGGTGTTTTCCTACGTCCGGCGAAACATAGATGCCACCGGCGATCCGGCGCTGCGCGGCGCGGATGTCGGACCGGGTGACGGACATGGCGCGGAGCGTGGGGGCTGGCAGGTTGGCGGGAAGCAAGAAGCGCGGGACGTTTCGTCCCTCCTCCTGGGATCGCGGACGTCCTCGTCCGCAGGATCTGAGAATGCGGTCCCGCAGGCGCGGGACCGCGCTCCCAGAGGGGTTGACCAGCACGGCGTCGCGTCCACCGTCGCACGCGCTGGCGAATTCCTCCTCCCCATGAATCGACGCACCTTTCTCCTCTCCACCACCGCGGCCGCCGTGACGACCACCGTGCGCGCCGCAACCAAGCCAAGTCCGGTCCGCGGCCCCCGCATCCTCCTGCGCGAGGCGCTGCAATACGAAAACATCGGTGACGTCGGCCGCGTGCCGGGCACGATCCGGCTCTTCGAACGTCACCTGCCGGGGGCCGAGGTGACGCTCTGGCCGTGGAGCCTGCACGAACGCGAACGCGAAATGCTGCGCCGGGCGTTTCCCCGCCTGCGCATCGTCGAGGGGACCGTCGATGCGAAGGGCAAGGCCTCGAATGCGGAGCTCGCTGCGGCGTGGAACGAGGCCGGAATTTTCGTTTCGCCGGCGAAAAACGCCCGCACCTACACCGAGTGGGCCGCCACCGGACGGCCTTACGGCTTCTTCGGCTCGGCCTTTGATCCGATCACGGACCGGACCCGGCATCCGGACGGATTTACGCTGGCGCAACTGCAGGAGCGGATCGACCGGCTGCCGCCGGGTGAGTTTGCCCGGAAGTTCGGCGACCGCTCGCTCTACGAACAGGCAGCCTTCATCTATTGCCGGGACCAGCTGTCGCTGCGCTTTCTGCAAAGGGAGAAACTCCAGCCCGGCGTGCTCGAATTTGGTCCCGAAGGTTGCTTCGCGCTCGATCTGCGTGACGACGCGCGGGCCGCGGACTGGCTGAAACGCAACGGCCTCGCCGGCGAAGACTACCTCTGCGTCGTCCCGCGGTTGCGTTACACGCCTTATTACCGGGTGAAAAACCTGCCGCGTTCGAAGTCCGACTACGAGCTCGACGCGCTCAACACCCGCACGACGACGACGGACCATGCGCCGCTGCGCGACATGATCGTGCAATGGGTGAGGCGCACGGGCCTGCGCGTGGTGGCCTGCCCGGAGATGTCGTATCAAATCGAGACGGCGAAGGAGCAGTTGATCGATCCGCTGCCCGAGGACGTGAAACGCCGGGTCATCTGGCGCGACACCTTCTGGCTGCCGGACGAGGCGGCGTCGATCTACGCCCGGGCGCGGGCGGTCGTGAGCGTCGAGTGCCACTCGCCGATCATCGCGCTCGCCGTCGGCACTCCCACGCTGCACGTGCGTCAGCCGGTGGATACGGTGAAGGCGCAGATGTACCGCGACATCGGCGTGGGCGACTGGCTGTTCGAAGTCACGGAGACGTCCGGCGACGCATTATGGTCGGCGCTGCAGAAGATTCACGACGACTTGCCGGCGGCGCGCGCCCGGGTGCGGACCGTGATGACGAAGGTCGCCGAGATCCAGCGCACGATGACGGAGACGCTCGGTCGCGCCGCGCAGCGGGCTTGACCGGGGAGCGCGGTCCCGCGCCTGCGGGACCGCATCTTTCGATAATGCGGACGAGGACGTCCGCGCTCCCAGGGGCTTGCCTGCGAACGGCGGAGGGGGCTTGGTGGACTTCCTTTTCCCCATGACTCGTCT
The DNA here is from genome assembly GCA_040381375.1 of Opitutaceae bacterium. GTDB lineage: Bacteria > Verrucomicrobiota > Verrucomicrobiia > Opitutales > Opitutaceae > ER46. The sequence continues at coordinate 5,573 of JBEIHL010000120.1, read as the reverse complement.
CGCCCTTCGTCTTGCCGCCTGCCTTGCCCTCGCCCTGACCGCGTCCCTCGCGTCGGCGGCCAGCGACGCGCCCCGGCCAAACCTGATCATCATCAACATCGACGACCTCGGCTACGCGGAGATCGGTGCCTTCGGCTCGACGAACCGTACGCCGCACCTCGACCGGATGGCGAAAGAGGGGCGCAAACTCACGAGTCACTACGCGGCGCCGGTGTGTTCGCCGTCCCGCGCCTCGCTCATGACGGGCAGCTATGCCAAGCGGGCGCTCCCGATTCCCCACGTGCTCTTCCCTGCGGCCGAGGTCGGCCTGAATCCCGCCGAGCGGACGATCGCCGAGGTGCTGAGGGACGCCGGCTACGCGACGGCCTGCGTGGGCAAGTGGCATCTGGGCGACCAGCGCGAATTCCTGCCGACGCGCCAGGGCTTCGACTCCTACTTCGGGCTGCCGTATTCGAACGACATGGGGCCTGCAGCCGAGGGCGTGAAGAGCAACCGCGGCGCGACCCCGCCGGCGCCGAAGCAGAAGGCGGCCGCGAAGAAGACGGCCACGCCGGAGGAACTCGAGTCCGGCATTCGTGCCAACCAGCCACCGTTGCCGCTGCTCGAGAACGAAACCGTGATCGGCCGCGTGCGCGCCGCCGACCAGATCGAGCTGACGCGCCGCTACACGGAACGCGCCGTTGAGTTTATCCGCGAGCGCCGCGACCGCCCGTTCTTCCTCTACCTCGCCCACAGCGCGGTGCACTTCCCGCTGTATCCACGGGATGAATTCATGGGCCGGTCGGGCCGCGGGCTGCTCGGCGACTGGGTGCAGGAAGTCGACTGGAGCGTCGGCCAGGTGCTCGACGCGTTGCGGGCGATGAAGCTCGACGAAAAGACCCTCGTCATCTTCACGTCGGACAACGGCGGCCCCGTCAACCAGGGCGCGACGAACACTCCGCTCCGCGGCAGCAAGGGTTCGACCCTCGAGGGTGGCATGCGCGTGGTCACGCTCGCCTGGTGGCCGGGTCGGATTCCGGCCGGCACCTCGACCCGTGCGATCACGGCGATGATGGATTTCCTGCCGACCTTTGCCCGGATGGCGGGCGGGCAGGCACCGACTGACCGGAAGATCGATGGCGTGGACATCTGGCCGGTGCTCGCCGGCGACCCCGCGCAGCCGCCCCGCGATGGCCTGCTCTATTTCCGTGGTCTGACCCTGGAGGCGGTGCGCTCCGGGCCGTGGAAGCTGCACCTTGCCAGCGGCGAGTTGTACGACGTGGTGACGGACCTCGGTGAGGCGAACAACGTGGCCGCGCAAAATGCGGACGTGGTTCGACGCCTCCGGGCGATCGCCGCCGCCACGAAAGGCGACCTCGATCCCGACGGCGTGGGGCCGGGGTGTCGACCTGTCGGCCGGGTGAAGAATCCCCTGCCGCTGATCGCGCCCGACGGCACGGTGCGCGCGGATGCCGCTGGCAGCGTGAAGCGTTTTCCGTAAAGGTGGAGCAGCGTGTCCCCTGGCTGCTTTGGATTTTGACGGGAAGTTCGATTCTGCGCACGGGACGTCAAGCAGCAGCCTGAGGACAGGCTGCTCCACCGCGATTGACGGGCCGGCCGGCGGCACCTGTCGTGTCGTCATGGCGATGCTGCGCATCCTCCCGCTTCTGTTCCTTTGCGCCAGCCTCACCGTAACGGCCGCGGACCGGCCCCGGCTTGCAGTCCTGACCGACATCGGCGGCGATCCCGACGACCAGCAGTCGATGATCCGGCTCATGGTCTACGCGAACGCGTTCGAGCTCGAACTGCTGCTGGCGAGCGCAGCCGGCACGCCGGGCGAACTAAAGCAGGCGGTCACGCGCCCCGAGCTCATTCGCGAGATCGTGGCCGCGTACGGCCAGGTGCGGCCGAATCTGGCGCGCCACGAATCCGGCTGGCCGACGGCGGAGCAGCTTCGCGCCCGGATCGTCTCCGGCAATCCGCAGCGCGGCCGTGCGCATATCGGCGCCGGGCACGACACGCCCGGTTCGCGCGCGCTCATCGAGCGGATCGACGCCGGTGACGCGACGCGACCCCTCAACATTTCAATCTGGGGCGGACAGACGGACTTCGCGCAGGCGCTGTGGCGGGTGAAACAGGATCGCGGGGCGGCGGGGCTGGCGACGTTCGTGCGGAAGTTCCGCGTCTACGACATCAACGACCAGGACCGCATCGCGGAGTGGATGCGCACGGAGTTTCCGGGGATGTTCTACATTCTCGCTCATGCGTATCCGGGCCGGGACAAGCGCGAGGGCACGTATCGCGGGATGTACCTGACCGGGGACGAATCGCTGACGAGCCGCGCGTGGATCGACGAGCACGTGCGCAGCCGCGGACCGCTGGGCGCGCTGTATCCGACAAAGACCTGGACCGCGCCGAACCTGCACGCCTGTCTCAAGGAAGGGGATACGCCGTCGTGGTTCTTCTTCCTGCCGCGCGGCGGCAACGACGCGGCCGATCCCTCGAAACCCGGCTGGGGTGGACAGTTCGCCCGCGAGCCCGACGGCTGGTACCGCGACCTGCCCGCGCGACCCGGCTTCGAGCCGCGCGAGGCGGTGAGCCGCTGGCGTCCGGAGTTCCAGCGCGACTTCGCGGCGCGCATGCGTTGGTGTCTTCCCGGTGGGGATTGAGGAGAGACCACGAAACACACGAAATACACGAAAGGTATCCGGTGCATTTCGTGGGCGTCTCGCTTCGTCTGGAACGGTTCGCTCTCGACGTCGCCCCTCGGGGTGATTCCTGCTGGGGCATCCCACGCATGAAGCAGTTCCTGCCCCTGTTCATTCTCGGCGTGATTTCGGCTGCCGCCCAGCCGGGGCTGCGCCCGCTGGCCGGGTCGCCGTGGGCGAGTCATGTCATCGATGGCGAGGGACGCGGCTCGGATGGCACGAAGCTCGTCGACCTCAACGGCGACGGCTGGCTGGACGTCACGACCGGTTGGGAGGAAGAGGGCGAGACGCGCGTGTACCTCAACCCCGGGCCCAAGGGGCCGGTGAAGCGCCCCTGGCCCAAGGTCCTGGTGGGAAAGACGCCGGACGCGGAGGACGCGGTGTTCGCCGATCTCGACGGCGACGGCGCGCCCGACGTCATCTCCTCGACGGAGGGCGCATCCCAGCGGGTGTTCATTCACTGGAGCCCCAAGGATCGTAACCGGATTCTGGATGCGGGCGCGTGGCGGCAGGAGGTGCTGCCGGTGGCGACCGGCGTGACCCGCTGGATGTTCATCGAGCCCCTCCAGTTCGACGGACGTCACGGCCTGGACTTGGTCGCCGGCTCCAAGCCCGGCCCCGCCGGCCAGAAGGCGTTCATCGGTTGGTTCGAGGCGCCGGCTTCAGCGCGGAACCTGGTGGCGTGGAAATGGCATCCACTGGCCGACGCCGGCTGGATCATGTCGATCGAGCCCGTCGACATGGACGGCGACGGGGACCTGGATATCCTTTACTCCGATCGGAACGGACCGACGCGCGGCATCTACTGGCTCGAAAACCCCGGCGCGGCGGAGATCGCGCGCGGCCGGCAACCAGCGCGACACCGCGTGCTGACGACCGAGGTACAGCAGGTGATGTTTTTGACCGTGGGGGACGTCGACGGCGACGGACGCCCGGACATCGTGGCTGGCGTCGAAGTCGGTCCGGTGCAACGGGAGCAGCCGAATCAGAACAGCCGCATCGTCTGGCTGCGCCGCCTGGATGGTTCGGGGCGCGCGTGGTCCGAGCAGGTTTTCCCGGCGCCGGCGAATACCGGCAACATCAAGGGCCTCGCGGTGGGTGACATCAATGGCGACGGTCGCGCCGACATCGTGGCCAGTTGTGAAAACGCCCACGGCGAGCGGCGCGGCGTTTACTGGCTGAAGCAGGGTGCGACGACCGCGGCGCGTGACTGGACCCCTTTCGACATCGCCGGCGCTCCGGGTGTCAAATACGATCTGGTGCGTCTGCTGGACCTCGAAGGCGACGGCGACCTCGATGTGCTCGTCAACGATGAACAGGAGGCGGGGCGCGGCCTCGGCGTGATCTGGTACGAGAATCCGCATCGACACTCCCTTTCTCCATGAACCTCATGCTCCCGAAAATCGCCGCCGGCCTTTTGCTGCACGCATTCATCCTCGTCTCCACCAGTCTCGCGCAAGGCGACCTCCATCTGGCGCAAGGACTCCTGGCTGGCGAAGTCTCGGCCAACTCCGTCATTCTCCAGACCCGGCTCACGGCGGTCGCCGGGCTCACCGCCGGCAACGTGCCGGGCGCGCCGGGCACGGGCCGGTTCGAGATCGCGACCAAGGCGGACTTCAGCGATGCGAAGTCCACGGCGTGGTTCAACGCCACGCCCGCGGGGGACTTCATTCTAAAAACGCAGGTCGACGGCCTGCGGCCGGGCACGACGTATCATTATCGCTTGGCCTACGGGACGGACCGGGCGCGGACGCGACTCAGCGAGCCGGCCAGTTTCAAGACGCTGCCGGCCGCCTCGGCGGCGGCACCGGTGAACTTCATCCTCACGAGCTGTCTCAACTACGCTTTCTTCCACGAGGGCACGAAGGGTAAGACGGCTTACAAGGGCGCGGATCGGATGCAGGGCTATCCGGCGCTCGAGCCGATCCTCAAGCTGCAGCCGGACTTCGTCATCATCGACGGCGACGCGGTCTATTACGATCATCCGGTCGCGACCCGGGCGAAGACCCAGGCGGAGCTGCGGCGGAAATGGCACGAGCAGTACGTGATGCCGCGGTTCGTGCGACTGTTTGCCAGGTCGGCGACCTACTGGCTGAAGGACGACCACGACTACCGTATCAATGATGCCGATACCACGGGCGACTACGAACCGTCACACGCGCTCGGCATCGCGACCTTCCGCGAGCAGGTGCCGGTGGTGAATCCCGCCGATCCGAAAGCGGTCACGTATCGCACGCACCGGATGGGGCGCGACCTGCAGCTCTGGTTCGTCGAGGGCCGTGATTATCGGAGCCCGAACGCGATGCCGGACGGACCGGACAAGACGATTTGGGGCGCGGAGCAAAAGGCTTGGCTGCAGCGCACGATCAAGGAGAGCGACGCGACGTTCAAGATCCTCGTGTCGCCGACGCCGCTCATCGGGCCCGACGATGCGAGCAAGAAGGACAATCACGTCAACGAGCGAGGCTTCCGCCACGAGGGCGAGGCGTTCCTCGCCTGGCTGAAGGCCAACGGCGTCGCGCCCGGCCGTTTCTTCATCATCAACGGTGACCGGCATTGGAAGTATCACTCGCAGCATGCGACCGGCTTCGAGGAGTTCGGCTGCGGGGCGCTGAACCGGGAAAACTCCCGGCTCGGCCGCGCCCCCGGTGATCCGGGTTCCACCGATCCGCAGTCGAAGGTGCGCCAGTTCTACACGGACCAGCCCTCGAGCGGTGGATTCCTGCGGGTGGCGCTGCAGCCCGGGACAACCGCGGAGGGCGCGAAGCTCGAATTCGCGCAGCACGACGACACGGGCAAGGTGCTGTACCAACACGTGAGCCCGGCTCGATAGGACTTCCCCCGGGAGCGCGGCCGTCCCCGGCCGCATCGGAAAAACTGCGGCCG
>JBEIHL010000119.1:0-7483 GCA_040381375.1 Opitutaceae bacterium | reverse complement strand
GTCCGCCGACCACCTGGCGACCTGGGCCTGCCACTGCCGCTCGGACCGCACGTCCTCCTTGGCCAGCGCAGCCGCCTCGCGCATCCGTCGCAATTCCGCGTCGCTACGCTGCGCGAGGTTGCGCGCCTGCTCACCCTCGCGCGCAAGGAGAACATGGGCTCGGTCGACGTGCTCATTAGCCGGCTGCGGGCCGAACCCAGGGGCCCGCTGCACCGCAAGGTCGTGGACGCGATGACGACGAACGAGACGTCGTTCTTTCGGGACGTGCACCCGTTCGATACGCTGCGCAAATCGATCCTCCCCGAGATCATCGCCCGGCGCGCCGCGGAACGGAAGATCAGCTTCTGGTGCGGCGCCGCCTCCAGCGGACAGGAGTCGTACAGCGCGCTCATGCTGATCGCGGAGCACTTTCCGGAGCTGCTCCAATGGGACCTCCGCTTCGTCGCCACCGACCTGAGCTGCGATATGCTGACCCGCGCCAAAGCTGGACGTTTCAGCCAGCTCGAGGTCAACCGCGGCCTCCCGGCCACGCTGCTCGTGAAATACTTTTCCCGCCATGGAGCGGAATGGGAGATAAAACCTGACCTGCGACGTCGCGTGGACTTTCGCGAGCTGAACCTCTTGTCCGAATGGTCGATGCTCATGCCGGTTGACGTCATCCTCCTGCGCAACGTGCTGATCTATTTTGATCTCGAGACGAAGAAATCCATCCTCGCCAAGGCCCGGCGGATCCTGCGTCCCGGCGGCTATCTTCTGCTGGGCGGTGCGGAAACGACAACCAATCTCGACGACGCATTCGAACGGGTTGTGTTCAACAAGACCACCTGCTATCGCGTGAGACGTTCGAACGGAGTCGCGGCCCCGGCTGTCGCCGCTCCCGTCGAGGTCACCAGCCTCAGCGCCACCATGGTCGCGGACGCGCCCGGCGGCACCCGCCTTCCGACCTTCGTTGCCCCGGGTTCCTGGGCGACGCAGCGCTGAATCAGTCGGGGTCACACCAAACCAACCGACCCTTCCCGGCCGCCTGCCGGCCGTCCGAATCACCATGACCTTCTCGACCCCCACGCTCCTCGACGACATCAGTGAAATGCTCGGCGACAGTTTCGGCGCGGTGTTCGCCACCACGCTCGATCGGTCCGTCCAACCGGACGGCCCGGGTGAACTCTCCCTCCCTTGGGATGAACCGATCGTGTGCCGCTCCGTCGGCTTCGAGGGCGAGATCGGCGGCATGATCTATGTCACGGTCTCCGCTGGCTGTGCCCGCGCCCTGCCGTGCCAGTTGACCACCCCGGTCGTGATTCGCTCCGCCGCGGCGCGGACGCTCTGCGCCACGGTGGAGTCGCGCCGGATCGGCTTTTCCTGCGCGGACGGACACGTACTCGTCGATATCGAGCTCGATCCGTTCGGGCCTAAACTCGGCTGAATTCGCGCCGATAAGCCCTAAATCCCGAGTCCCCTCCATGGCCACCATCACCGATATTCCCGAAAACCTGATTCGCGAACGCATGACTCGGGCTGTTACCGAGGTCTTTAGGATCATGACGCGCCGCGCCCCGGAGTTTTCCGGTCGCATGGATGGCAAGGACGGCCTCACGCGCGTCGCGTCGGACCCCAATTGTGGCCAGATCGTGGGTAGCGTGGGGTTTGTCGGGGAACTCAACGGCCTCGTTTATCTGCACTTCGACGCCGCTTTTGCCCGTCTCTGTTCCTGCCAGATGCTCGGCTTGTCCGAAGTCGAACTCGATGCGGCCGGGCCTGAGGTGATCAACGACGCAATCGGCGAGCTGACCAACATGACCGTCGGCGCCTTCAAGAACGGTCTTTGTGATCTCGGATTCCCGTGCAAGCTGACGATCCCGTCGATCCTGCGGGGCACGGGGATTCGCGTACAGCCGCTGAGTTCGGTCGTGTGGCACGTTTACCGTTTCGAGTACAGCGGCCACCGGCTCTACGCCGACATCCAGATCAAGGCGGACGAATAATCAAAAAAATTTACCAACATGCGTTCCAAGATTCTCACCGTGGACGATTCGAAGACCGTCCGAATTATCATCAAGAAGGCTTTTGCGTCATTCGATGTTGATATCGTCGAGGCCTCCAATGGCGTCGAGGGGCTTTCTGTTGCGGCCAAACAACGGCCGAATCTGATCCTCCTGGACGTGACGATGCCCGTCATGGACGGCGTCGAGATGCTCTCGAAGCTCAAGGCCGACGTCTCCCTCAAGGGCATCCCCGTCATCATGCTGACGGCCGAAGGCGGCCGGGACCACGTGCTGAAAATTGCCAAGATCGGCATCCGGGACTACCTCATCAAGCCGTTCAAGGATACCCTGCTGATTGAGAAGGTCAGCCGGATCGTCGAATTGAAGCCCCTCGCGGATGGTCAGATTAAGCCGAAGTCGATCTCCGATCCGATCGATATTCTGCTCTTCGATGACAAGCCGGCCATTGTGCAGCAAATCCAGGATGGTTTGAAGCACACGCCGTGGGAAATCACCGGCGTCAGCAATCTGAACGGGGCGATCGACCGGACCACGCAGGCACCGCCCGACCTCATCATCGTAAGTCTGTCGCTGGCGGACGACACCGCGTTCAATTTCTTCCGCACCATCCGCGCCAACGCCAAGACCAAGTACACGCCGGTGTTCGCGCTGGCGGTCAAGACCGAGACCGCCCAGCAGCAGCAGGCGCAGACCGCGGGCTTCAGTGCCATCGTCACCAAGCCAATCGACATGCTCGACCTGGAGACGAGAATCGCCCGCGCGATGAATCTCGACATGTCGCAGCGCTACTACGCCTTCGATGGCAACATGCTGGTGATGCGCCTGCCGGAGGGCTGCTCGCTCGGCGTGCTGGCGGAGGTGAGTTCCTACTTGAGGCCAAAGCTGACCGAGGCGGTGGACTCCGGATTCAGCAAGGCCGTCATCGATGTCCGGCAGGTCAAGGCGCTCCACATGGGCATCATCAAGATGCTCATGCAGTCGATGCAGACCTGTCGGGATCTCGGCATGCAACTGGCGCTCGTCGGCAGCCCGCAGATCATCTCGGAGTGCAAAGGCTTCGAGGATACCCGCGACTGGTCCTTCTGCCAGACGCTGGAGGATGCCCGGACGGACCAGGGAAATTCGCTCCCGAGCCCCGCTCTGGCGGGGGCCTAGGCATGGAATTCTCAGTGTTGTGACGGGAAAACGGGCGGGCGGTGCGAATGTGGTCGCACCGCCCGTTGCTTTTTTGGGCCCTTCCCCCGTTTCACGGGCGGTCAAATGGCTCAAGTCTCTCGTTGACGTGCGCCGCGGCGGTCGTGAACTTTCGTGCAACATTCCCGCCGCCTGCTCGTCCAAAGTCGGCGTATCTCCTGCATGAAACACCTTCGCCTCGCTCTCTTTGCCTTTGTGTCCGCGGTCGGACCCGCCTCAGCGCAGGAGGAAGAGCGTCGTGGCCCGCCGGTCGAGATCCCGGACTTCAGCAATCTCGACGAGTATATCTACGAGCCCAAGAGCACGGTGCGCTTTGGCTTCCGTTACATCAGCGGCGCGAAGACGAGCTTCGCCGGTCAGGGAAAGATTCCCTCGCCCGAGGACGCCAGCGAGGCGACCGGAGCGAATCTGACCCGGGTTTATCACGACGGCGCCGTGCGCACGGACGGGCGGGCCGTGGCCCGGCTGGACAGCAGCGGCAATCCGATCGTCGACCCCCAGTCCAACCAGCAGATCTTCGATCCCATCGCGCCCGACGGTCGGACGAACACCTGGAACTACACCGACGCCAGCCAGCTTTCGCGGCTCGGGTACGTCGCGTTCAACACCTACTCGGCGGACGTAATCGACACCGATGTCCGTCAGAAGGAAACCGCTTCGAGCGCGGGCATGGATATCACCGTCGAGCGAGACATGGGCAAACTGCTCGGTTCGCGTCTCACGTGGAAACTCACCGCCGGCATGTCGATCAACGACATCTCGACCGACACCACGGCGCTGGTGCGGGCCAACCTGACCACGCTGACGGATTTTTACAGCCTCTACGGCCAGTTGCCGCCGGGCGCTCCGTATTCCTCGCCCAGCACGGCGACCACCAACGTCGTCGATGCCGCCGGCAACGCCGTGCTGAACGATGATGGCACGACCCGCACCGTAACGACCGACACGTCGGTGTTGGTCAGCAATGAGCCGGTCGGGCGCTTGCTCAATACCCGGATCGACGGCTCCCGGGTCTCCAACCGCTGGAAGATCAAGGGCGCGTACTACACGTTCCGGGCCGGCCCGACGGTGTGGATTCCGATCACGACCTGGCTGCGGGCCAGCTTCAGCGCCGGGGCGGCCCTGGCGTATTCAAGCACCAGTTACAGCGTCACCCAGACCCTCGTGCCCGACCTCGGCGCGGAGATTTCCGACACCAGCTCGAGCGAAGCCTACAAGCTGCTGCCTGGGTACTACGCCGACGCGACCCTCCAGGTCGACTTGACCGAGCGTGCCGGCTTGTACGCGGGCGCGGTGTTCCAGTCGGCCGGCAGCTACACGCAGGAAGTCAATTCGGACAACGCGAACTACAACACGAAGATCGATCTCGGGAATCAGAGCGGCGTGCGCGCCGGTCTCTCGATCCGCTTCTGATTTTTACCACCATCGGAGGGGCTTTGCGCCCCGACTCTTGGTCGTCGCATGCAGGTCGCGGCATTAAGCCCCTCCTGCAGCAATCCACGGTCGCCCGCTCAACGCTCGAGGTCGCGCACCACCTCGGCCGCCGGCCGCAGTTGTCCGGCGGGGAAGAACGAATTGATACGGGTGATGACCTGCTGGATGATGCCGTCCGGGCAACTCGCACCTCCCGTGACGAGCACGCGCTTTGGCGTACCGTAGTCCCGCCAAAGTGGGCGGGTTTCAATCCTGCCCTGGCTGCCCCCGAGGTAGACGTAGTGATCAACCGTCCCGTGCGACGAAATGTTGGCCTCCGATTGGATGAAGAAAGCGCGCACGCCCAAGGTCTGTTCGCACAACCGGAAGAGTTGATAGGTGTTGGACGAATTCTTGCCGCCGATCACAAAGGCCGCGTCGAGCGGTTCCGCCAGCGCGCGGGTCAGGGCATCCTGATTCACCTGCGTCGCATAACACAGCGTGTCGCGGCGGCTGCTGCCGCCAACTCGCTGGTCGTCGCCGTACCGTCGGCGGTAGACGTCGCGGAAGTGCTCGATGATCTCGAGCGTCTCGTTCATCAGGAGCGTGGTCTGGTTCACGACGGCGATCCGTTCGAGATGGCGCGCAACGTCGAACCCGGGCGTATGCCGGCCGGCGAACGCGGGGTGGAAGCGCGCCCGCACCGCCGGGTCGTCGCTCGCAATGATTTCTCCGAGTTGCCGGGCCTCCTCCAGATTGCGCACGATGACGGCGGGAGCGTGGCGCCGCGTGTTGGAAAAAGTCGCCTTGGTCTCCTCGTGCTCATGCTTGCCGTGAATGACGACGGTGTATCCCTCCCGACCATACGCCCGGGCCGCCTTCCAGACCTTCTCCACCAGCATGCACGTCGCGTCGTAGGGAAAGACCGCGATGCCCTTGCGCACGAGCCGCCGCTTGTCCTCGTCGGTGGCGCCGAACGCCGGAATGATCACGATGTCGTCGGGAGTCAGCGTATCCCAGAGCAGCGTCTCGCCCGTCGCGCCGCCGGCCGCGCGGCCATCGGTCGTGTAAGGGACGCCCTTGTCGGTCTGCAGGTAGCGCAGGCCGCGACGCAGGAGATCCTCGTTCACGAAGGGATTGTGGATCAACTCGGACAACATGAACACCCGGTGGCCGGCATGCTCGGCGAGGGTTTCGTAGGCGCGCTCGATCGCATTCTTCACTCCGAGGCAAAAACCGAAATGGCTCGGGATCACGTAGCGCACCGCGCCGAAGTCGAGCGCGACGGGCCCCGTGGCCGTGCGTTCGTGCTGGCGCGCGAGGACCTTGATGGCGGTGCAAAGCTGCGACTGGTACAGCGCGCCCGCGGCCGCATCCTGGGCATAGATCGCGGCGTTGCGCTCTTGGGCGGGGCGGAACTTGTAGATGAAGTCGTTCTCGCCGAGGTGCAGGTAGGGGATCTCCACGAGGTGGGGATCGAGGCCCTCCAGCATGGCGGCCAGGGCCGGGGCGAGTGCGGCCGGGTCAGCGGCCAAGGCGTCGAGCGACGCAAAGTGGATCTCGGCGTCGGCCGGTTCGCCCGCCACCTGCACGAAGTACACGCGGTACGCGCGGCCGCCCGCGACACACGAGAAATACTCGGCGGGAGGCGTGTGCTGGCGGAAAGACGATTCCAGCCGGGCGGTCGCCATCGCGAGATCGCTGCCGGTAAACGCCAGTCCCGATTTCGAGCCCAGCCGGCGCACGGCCAGTTGATTGCCGGCGTTGAACGCCAGCACGGCGGCAAGCGGGGCGGGCGCAGGGATCGCGGATGACATGGCGGAGCAACCTGCCCGGCGGTGCCTCGGATCGCAAGTGCGGGACTGCCCCCTGGGAGCGCGGCCGCCCCCGGCCGCAGGGATCTTCGGATGCGGCCGAGGGCGTCCGCGCTCCCGAGAAATTTCAGTTCTCGTCGTGCTCGTCCGTCCCCGTGAACGGATAGCCGACGAACTCGATCCCGAAAAAGTCCTCGTCCTCGAGCACGTGCATCACGCCCGCCACGACTTCGCGCCGATCGGCGGGTTCAAGGGAGGGGTAGTCGATCGTGATGGCTTCCTCGATTCCGGCCCGCGCGTGGGTCCGGTCCGGCGCGCCCGCGCCGGCCGTCGCCGCAGGGTCGTCGCCAGGAGCGCGAACCGGGCGCAGTCGAGCCCCGAAAGTCCGCGATAGGTGGCGAACTGCGGGAGCCATGCCCACACCCCGAGCGTAATCGCCACCGCCGCGGCCCCGAGCGCGACGCCGGTGATCCGGCGTGACTCGCGAAGTGCGTGAAGTGCGCTGTCAGCGGCCGCCACCACCACCGCTCTGACGACTCACATGCGCGGCCGGAGCCGTGAACGCAGGCTGGGTCAGATCGGCGCGTGCCTGCCGGGCCGGCTGGGCGGCGCGGACGGATTGCGCGGTCCGCTCCGCGGCGACGCGCTGCTGGTTGTCACGCGCGATTCCGTCGCGGGCTGCAGGCCGGCCGACTCGCGGGCTTCGATCTGCTCGATCAGCGCCATCGCCCAGAGGCGTTCGATCTCGGGATGGTCGAGGTCGATTTCCGGCAGGTCGATCGTCGTTGTATAGACCTGGTCCTCGCCGCTCAGCGACGCCCGCAAAGTCACGGTGGATTTCCCCACGCCCTCGTAGCGGCCGAAGAACACGAGCTGCTGCCCCGCATAAATTTTCTGCGGCGTGTCGCCGGTGGTGTCGAACACCCGCACCGGGCCGCTGAACTTGAACGCGGCGTGATGCAGCACCTCGTGCGTCACCTTGCCCTTGGCGAGCAGGATCTGGCCAACGATGTCGTCCGCGTTCGAAACCCCAGCATAGAATCCCCCGCTGGCCCCGGC
>JBEIHL010000118.1:0-7488 GCA_040381375.1 Opitutaceae bacterium | reverse complement strand
CTCCTGGGAGCGCCGGGCTCCAGCCCGGCCTCAGGACGCAGTGATGCCGAGCTGGAGCTCGGCGCTCCCAGGGGAAAAAACTACGGCACTTCGTACACCTCGACCAGCGCGACGCCCGTCGTGCCATTCGTTCCCGATACCTGAATCGTGTACGCGCCGGACGGCAGTGTGACCAGCAACACGCTGTCGCGGCTGCCCTCGGCCAGCGGAAAGGCGCCGACGGTCCGCGCGGTGGCCCGGATTTCCGCGGCATTCGGGGCGGAGTTCCAGGCGGTATTCGTCGCCACGCTCTGCGCCCCGGTGAACAGGGTCACCACCGGTTCCGCGAGCGTGCCCGGCACGTTGAACGGGGCCGCGGCAATCCCGGGGCCGACCGCGCGGATCAGCACGGTTTTCATCGCGCCCGGTCCGACGACGAGGCCGGGGATAAGGACATTGGCGCCGGTGCCGACCTGCGCCCGCACCGCCGTGTTCACCAGGCGCGCCCCGGTCCCGCCGCCGCTCGGGGAGCGGTCGGCGTCGTAAATTTCGACGAGAGCGATACCGGTCCCGGTGCCCGTGCCCGCGACCTGCGCGGTATAGGAGCCGGGCGCGAGCTGCGCGACCAGCGCGGAGTCCCGGCTGCCGGGCGGCAACGCAAACGCCCCCACCGCGGCAAACGTCGTCGCGTCGCCGGGGCTCCAGTTGTCATTCGTGGCTGCAACCCGGGTGGCCGAGTCGGGGCCGAACAGCGTGAGCACCGGATCCGTGAGGGTGCCGGGAATGCCGAACGGCGCCGCAGCGAGCGCGGGGCCGAGGCCGCGCACGAGCACGGTTTTGTTTGCTCCGGGGGCGATCACGAATCCTGCAATCAAGCCGCCGGAACCGCCGGCCACCTGGGCGCGGGCGGCGAGATTGACGATCCGGCTCGACGGCTGCGGCTGGGCTGGGTCGTCGAGCGTAGCGATCCACGCGGCCAGCAGGGCTTCTCCGGCCAGGTCGCGCACGTGGCTCGCCAGGGGCGGCATCTGGCCGGCGCCGCGGACGCTCATCCGCTGCAGCAGGCGCGAACGGGCGGGATCACCCGGCACGATCACGCGGGTGGACGGGTCCCCGCCGTTATCAAGCAGCGAGCCGTTGATGAGGCCGGCAAGCGACAACGGCACCGCGGCCCGCGCGTCCCAAGAGCCCAGCGCGGTGCCGCCGGGCTGGTGACATGACGAGCAGTTCGCATCGAGGTAAGAGCGGGCGCGGGTTTCGAGCGAACGGTTGGGAGCTTCCGACGCCGCGAGCGCAGGCAGGCTGGCCGGATCGGGCACGGCCGGTGAGCTCAGGTAGCCGGCTTGGGCGAGCGCAGTGATCAGGTTGGCGGTGCCGCCAGGGAGCGCCTGTTCCCGGTTGAGCTGCCGGGTGTTGAAACTCAACGCGTGGCCGCCCGCCGGCGTGTGACAGGTGAGGCACTCGGCGCGACCGGGAAAACGCCAGGTCTGGGTTCGCGCGACACCGTTCTCGACCACGTTGAACGCCTGGTCGGCGCCTTCCTCCGGCACGAGCGTGGCGTCGGTCTGCGCCTCGTTCCAACGGTACGTCGCGCCGTACACGCCGGTCGCGGTCTTGACCAGGAAACGCGTCTCGAGGCGACGGGCCGTGGCGGCCGCGCCGCGCGTCAGTTCGAGGTCGAAGTGTTTCACCCAGACGGCCCCGGTCGGGAGGTTCCAGGCCCCGTCCACCGCGAAACCGTACGTGCCCGCGGGGTCCGGCAGCGCGAACCAGCGGCGTTTTTTCGCGTGGTCGGACCAGAAGGAAACGTTGGGTTCGTAGGCGACGAGGCCGGGGGCGGGGGTGAGCGTCGTCAGGTCGGAGAACGCCCCGGTGGCCGAAAGGGTTGCTGGCAGCGGGGTGGCGCCGCCGGCCGGACTCGCCACGAGACGTTTCACGGCGCCTTCGAGCAGATCGCACAGGAGGATGTCGCCCGTGGCGGGGTCCACGCTGAACCCGCTGATGCCGCTGTCGGTCGCGAGCAGTTGCACCGCGCTCGCGGACACCGGGTTGTTACCGTCGGGTTGCAGACTCCAGATCCGGCCGCTGACGAAGTCCGCGAAAAGATAATGCCCGACCAGGCCCGGGTAACGGTTCCCGCGGTAGACGAGTCCGCCGGTGACCGACGAACCCTGATTCGGGTTCGGGTAATCCCAGATCGGCCCGACGAACGACGCACTCGCCGGGGGACTGCCGCGGGGGCCGGCGATCGTGCCTTCGCGGTAGTTCCAGCCGTAGTTGCCGCCGCGGGTGATGACGTTGATCTCCTCGCGGCTGCCCTGGCCGACGTCGCCCAGCCACAGCCGGCCCGTGGCGGGATCGAACGACATGCGCCATGGGTTGCGCAGCCCGGTGGCCCAGAACTCGGTGCGGACGGCGGCGGCGCTGACGGTGGCGCCGTTGAAGGCGGTGGCGCCGACGAACGGGTTGTCCGGCGGCACGGCGTAGGTGTTGGCGTGGACGGACGGGTGCGAGTTCGGAGGGAGCGAGCCGGCGCGGCGGTCGACGTCGATCCGGATCACGCCGGCGAAGAAGTCGCGGTCGATGCGCTGGCTGTTTTGGAACTGGTCGTTGCCGCCGCCCTCGTCGCCCAAGGAAAGGTACAGATAGCCGTCGGGACCGAACAGGAGTTGGCCACCGTTGTGATTGCTGGCCTCGTCGCGCTGGGAAATCAGCGGCACCTCGGAAGCGGGATCGGCGGCGTTGGCGTCACCGGCCGAAACGCGGAAACGGGCGAGCCGGTTGTGCAGGCCCGTGCCCGCGGTGGTCGTGGTGGTGACGGTGTACCAGACGAAGAACTGGCCGTTGGCGGCGAACTCGGGGTGAAACGCGAGCGCGAGCAGGCCGCGTTCGTCGTTGTTGTCGGCGGAAACCGTGACCCGCGACGCCAGGTCGAGGAACAGCGTGCGGGTCGGGTTCGCGGCCGTGACATCCGGGATCACCCAGATCCGGCCCGGTTTCTCGACGACGAAGAGCCGGCGCGTGTCGCCGGGCGGGGTGATCGCAGCGACCGGCTGGGTGAACGCGAGCGTGGGGAACGCGCGCGTCGTCGTGTAGCTGGTCGGGGGAGGGGACGGAGGCAGCCGGAGCGACGTCGCGGGCACGCGGGTCAGGGGCTGGGCGGCGACCGCGGTGGCGAGGATCAGCCAACCGGCAAGAGCAAGGGACGGCGAGCGGGGCATGACGGGTGGGAAAGAGACTGCGCCGGCGGGGCGGAGTTGCAAACTTCGCCCCGCCGCGCCGGCGTGCGGTGGATGGGAAAATCGATTTGTTTACGCCTGCCGCCCACGCCGCATCCGACGGGTCCGGAGGGATTGCCCACCGAACACACGGACTACACGGAAACCAGATATTCTTCCGTGTACTCCGTGTGTTCCGTCGGCCAATGGATTGAGTGACTTGGCCGTCTCTGCGCGCCGCCCTGACGGAAATGTAAGCGAAATTGCATTCCCGCGGATTGCCGTCGCCGTCCCGTGACTCCACGCTCGCGCCGTAATGTCCGCCTCCGACTTCACGACTCCGCCGCGTGTGCTCGTGGTCGAGGATGAACAGAAAACCCGCGAGTCGCTGGCCGAAGGCTTGCGGCTGGAGACGTGGTCGGTCGCCACCGCCGCGACCGGTCAGGAAGCGCTCGGGCTGTTGGGCCGAGAGGTATTCGACCTCGTGGTGCTCGACTGGATGCTGCCGGATCGCGACGGCGTCGAGGTGCTCCGCGAGATGCGCCGCCGCGGCCAGCCGACCTCCGTGCTGATGCTCACCGCGCGCAGCACCCTGAACGATCGCGTGACTGGATTGGACAGCGGCGCGGACGACTATCTGGCGAAGCCCTTCGCGTTTGCCGAGCTGCTCGCGCGATGTCGGGCGTTGCTGCGCCGGCCGGTGGTGAAGACGGGTGGCCTGTTGCGGTGCGGTGACCTGCAGCTCGACACCCGCGCGCGCATCGCCGTGCGGGATGGCCAGGAGATCGCGTTGACGCCGCGGGAGGTCGACGTGTTGGAGTATCTCTTGCGCTACCAGGGCCAGATTGTGACCCGGGAGATGCTGGAGCGCGACGTGTGGAAGCAGACCCATCGGATGACCTCGTTGGATAACGTGATCGACGTGCAGATCATGCGGCTGCGGCGCAAGGTGGACACCGACGGCTCCGAGCGGCTGATTCACACTTTTCGAGGAGTGGGTTACCGGCTGGGAAAGGAAATGGAATGACCCCGTGGTGGGGGCGGCGCACGCTCCGGTTCCGGCTCGCGGTCTGGTATGGGGTGGGCGGCTCGCTGCTGCTGACCGCTTTTACCGCGACGATCTACCTGTTTGTTCATGAACGCATGGGCCGGCCGTTGGCGTACGAGCTTTCCCGTGACCTCGAGGAGGTGCGGCGCCGCATCGAAGTCCTGCCCGACAACAGCCTCCAGTGGAACGGCCGTTCGGTCGATCCGCATGCTCCCTGGACGACGGAGTACCCGTGGTTCGAATTCTGGGACGAAAACGGCCGACTCGTGGGCCGGCTGTGGCCGTTCGCCGAGTCCCGGGTGACGCAGCCGCCGAGCGCGCCGTTCCGCGGCCGGGACACCGTGGCGATCTTCAACGTCGCGCCCGACCTGCGGCTGAGGGTGTACTCGGTGCCGTTCATGGTGCCTGGCCGGAACGAAGTCTGGATGATCCGGCTCATGCGCATCCACGAACCGACGGGCGATGCGCTGGGCGCGCTGCGGCTGATTATCGTGGTGGCGCTGCCGATCGTGGTGGCGCTGCTCGTGGTGGGCGGCTACGTGATCACGCGGCGCTGGCTGAAGCCGCTGGACCAGATGGTGACCGAGGCGAATCACATTTCCGCCGCCGATCTCAGCCGTCGGCTGCCGGTCGGCCATCCGCACGACGAACTCGGCCGGCTCGCGGGCGTCTTCAACGTCACCCTGGACCGGCTGCAGGCTTCGTTCGAGGCCCTGGACCGTTTCGTCGCCGATGCCTCCCATGAGCTGCGCACGCCGCTGACCACCTTGCGCAGCGTGGGTGAAGTGGGACTGCGCCGGAGCCGCACGGTGGAGGAATACCGCGAAATCATCGGGAGCATGCTCGAAGAGGCGCAGCGTTTGCAGCGACTGATCCAGCGGCTCCTGGAGCTGGCCGGAGCGGAAGGCGGCGCGGCGGAGGTGCACCTTAGCGAGGTCCGGGTCGATGAATTCGTCGTCGCGTGCGTGGGCGAACTCAGCATCCTGACGGAGGCCCGGCGGCAACAAATCATGGTCGAGGCCGAACCCTGCGCCGTGAAAACGGACTCCGTGCTCTTTCGCCAGGCTCTGCAGAACCTCATCGACAATGCGATCAAGTACAGCCCCGACCGCTCGGTGATCCGGGTCAAAGTGTGGAACCGGCCGGATACGGTGGAAGTCAGCGTGACCGATGAAGGCGCGGGCATCAGTCCGGAAAATCGTGCGCATCTGATGGAGCGTTTTTATCGCCCGGATCGCGGGCGCGGCCGGACGAGCGGCGGCTTCGGCTTGGGCCTCTCCATCACGAAAGCCTACATGCGCGTGATCGGCGGCTCCCTCGACTACGAGCCGGCGGAACCGCGCGGCAGCACGTTCCGGCTGACGCTGCCGAAAACGCAGGCGTAGCTGCGAGGTGACCGGGGAGAGTACGTCGTCGCGCCGCGGGGCCGCCGCCGTGCGAGGTGACGAGGCTCCGGTCCGGGCGGCGTATAAGAAAATCTTTTCGCTCTGCGTGTGCACCCGGGTCCAGGGCGGCCGCTCGGCGCGAGGCCGTGGCCGGGCCGGTGCGTCGGCGTTGCTGAGCCAATATGTGCCAATTGCTGCGCGGAGCTTGGCAAACCATGCGGAGCCAGTCGCATCAGAATTTGAAATACTGGCGGGCGACGATTCAGCGCCCAAGCACCGCCAAGCGCCCCGCCCAAACCCAAACGGACTCTCCGCCATGATCTCGCGCCTCCTCCGCTACAAGAACACCCTACTCTTCGGCGGCGCCGCCGTGTGGGGGCTGACGCTCGTTTCCTGCGTGATGGTGAATCGCACCATCATCATGCCGCCCCAGGTTCCGGGGGCGACCTTCGTCGGATCCAAGAACTGCGTCGAATGCCACCAGGGCATCACGGCGGGATTCGCCGATGCCACCCACGCCAAGCTCCAGGCGCCGGGCGAGAACGCGAAGAACATCGGGTGCGAAGCCTGCCACGGTCCGGGCAGCGTCCACTCCAAGAAGGGCAGTGGGTACACGAACATCGTCAATCCGGGCAAGAACCCGGAAATGTGCTTCCAGTGCCATCTCGACAAGCGCGGCGAGTTCGCGCTGCCCAACGCCCATCCGATGGGCAAGGTGACCTGCACCGATTGCCACGACCCGCACAAGGGCGACGCGATCATGGGCGGCGGCACCCACCTCGCGTCCGCCAACGAGACCTGCCTCAAGTGTCACGACGCCCAGCGCGGACCGTACGTCTTCGAACACGAGGCTATGCGCGAGAACTGCACCACCTGCCACAACCCGCACGGCACGGTGAACGACAAGATGCTCAAGGCGCGCAACCAGACGCTCTGCCTCCAGTGCCACTACCAGCAGCAGACCGTCGGCGGTCAGCTCCTGATCGGTGGTCGTGACCACGCCGCCTTCGTCCAACGCGGCACTTGCTGGACTGCCGGCTGCCACGAGGCCGTTCACGGCTCCCACGTCAATTCGTCCCTGCGCTTCTGAACCCTCTAACTTACGCCCGCCATGCAACGTCTTCCCTTTCACGCCCTCTGGGCGACCTTGCTCCTCCCTGCGGCCGCCTTGGCCGCCGATGTCACCACGGAAGGCACGATCTCGGTCGGCGGCGGCGGCGCCCTGCTCGACGGTGACCGGCCTTCGTTCCAGAAAGTGTATCAGCATCGCAAGGACGGTTACGGCGGCATCGAGGAACTCCGCCTGACCAGCGAAACCAAGGAGTGGCTGTTCCGCTTCGATGGCCGGCTCCTGCCCGGCGACGACGACTACAAGCTCTCCGCCCGCTTCGAGATGCCCGATAAGTTCTACGTCAGCGCCGGCTACGAGAGTTTCCGCGTGTGGTACGACGGCACCGGCGGCTATTTCCGCCCGACCGGCACGGAGTTCACGCTCTTCGGCGAGGATCTCTCGGTCACCCGCAGCAAGGCCTGGCTCGAACTTGGCGCCTACACCGCCGACAAGACCCTGTTCCGCTTCCGCTACGAGCGCACCGCGCGTGACGGCACCAAGGGTTCGACCATGTGGGCGGATACCAACCTTGTCGGGGCCCCGTATGGCACCCGCAACATCTCGCCTTCGTTCTACGACCTCGACGAAGTCACCCACAGCTTCTCTGCCGACGTCGGCAACGAGGAGAAGGAAAACGTGAAGTGGAAGGTGGGCGCGCGTTATGCGGAAACGGAGCTGAACAATAAGCGCAATACCCGCCGTCGGCCGTTCGAGGCCGCCGCCGACCGCATTGTCACGACCAAGGAT
>JBEIHL010000117.1:0-7494 GCA_040381375.1 Opitutaceae bacterium | reverse complement strand
GGTACGAGACCCGGCGCCCTTGCCGACTTGAACTGCAAACTATGAACTTTCCAAAAAGAACGGGTAACTGACTCCGGGATAGACGAGACGCGGGCGGAAGCGTTCAAAGGTTCGGGGGATAAAATTGCGTTGGACACCGCGGCGCCCCGACCTACCTTTCGCGCTCTGGCCCTGGCCCGGGTGGCGGAATTGGCAGACGCAGTAGACTCAAAATCTACCGACGAAAGTCTTGTGGGTTCGACCCCCACCCCGGGCACCAGCCTTCGCCGGGCCTACGGCTGGCAGGCCAGCTTGGCCGTCGCGAACCCGGGGGTGTCTTTGGCCCGACCTGGCTAGCGGAGGCTGCCCGCCCCCCTAGGCTCGGCGACGGTGGGCATTCACCCCTCGTGGTGATGATTCGAGCGCCTTCGACCAGCGAGGCCGCGATGCCACATCTCACAGTCGCTGCAACCGGATGTTCCGCCAGCGGATTTCCTCGCCGGGTTTGCGCTTCGTGCCGTCGCCGATGCCGTGCACCTGCAGCGCGATCAGGCCTTTGAGCGTCATGCTGTCCTTGAAGTCGGCCGCCTTGACGCCGTTGATCCACGTCTGGATGTGGTCGCCCTTGCACTCGATCCGGGCCTGATTCCAGGCGCCGTTCTTGAACGCCTTCTGCGCCGCCGGATTACTCTTCAGGTCGACGAGCCAGCCGCGGCGGGCTTCATCATAAACGCCGCCGGTGTAGGCGCGCGGCGAGGGATCGATCTCGTACTGGTAGCCGAAGACCCGATCCGCGGGAAATTTCTTCTTCTTCCCGTTCACCTCGGCCTCGGTGTCCTTGGTGTAGAACTCACTCCGGAACTGCACCCCGGAGTTCATGCCGTCGGCCACCTTGAATTCGAACTCCAGGACGAAGTCACCGTAGGTTTCCTTCGTGCAGAGAAACGTGTTGCCCGTCTTGGCCACGGTCTTGCCGACGATCGCGCCGTCCTCGACCCGGTAGAGCGCCGTCCCGCTCCGCTGCTCCCAGCCATCGAGCGTCTTGCCGTTGAACAACGCGATCCAGCCATCGGCGCCACGGGCGGCGCCGGTGCAGGCGAGGGCGAACGCCACGAAGGGAAGCAGATGTCGAAGGGAGGAGAGCGGAGGGGTCATGAGGTGCAGGAGCAGGGTGAAGTAATGCGATGCGGGAAGCGCGCGGTTGGACCGAGCCTCCCTTGCCAGTGAACTTCTCGCGGGATGGCGTCCGAGGCAAGCCCCCGTCGGAGGGCCGGTGCTGGGTCAGCGGGCGCACTCTCTGACTGTAGGAGCGGCTTCACGCCGCGACCGAAAGCGATCGGTTTCACGTCAGGTCGCGGCGTAAAGCCGCTCCTACAGCAGCAATTTGCCCCATGGCCTCGAGGCCAGAGATCAGCGACTACCGGCGTTGTCCGCTGGCTCCGCGCTTGCCCTCGATCTGATCGAGCCAGCCTTCGATTGTGAAATCAGGTGAACCTTTCTCGTCGGTCTTCAGCACGGCGAGGGCTTCGGTGGACAGCGGGCGCAGGCCGAGGTCGATGATCGTTGCGCCGCGTTGGTGATGTTCCGTGTTCATCGCTCCTTCGAGTCGAACGCCATTCCGATCGCACCATTCGCCGGACTTGATCGTGGGCAGACGCCGGATCGCGGCGGCGTCCATGGCCGGAGTACCGAGCTGTTGCTGTATCCAAAGTACCACGTCGCGGTAGGAGAGATAGGGACGGTGGCCGCCTGCCGGTTCCAGGAAGGTGGCCAGCGGTTCCGGCCCGCCCGCCGGCCAAGCGGCACGGGCGGCGTGGAGGAAGGCGGCGTTGCGGCCCCAGGCGGCGCGGTCGCCCATGTCGATGACTTCGTCGGAATCGCCGTTCGCGGTCATGATGGCGCAATGGGGGGCCGCGAGCGCGATGAACGCGGGCCAATCCATTTGCGCGCGCATCTTCGTGAACGGGACGCGCTGGCACAGTTTCGTCGGCAGGACGACGTCGTCGTAGGCCCAGCCGCCGACCACCGCAGCCTTGATCCGGGGCTCGAGGGCGGCGAGCCAGGTCGCCTGCGCCCCGCCGTTGGAAACGCCGCCCGCGCCAACGCGTGCCGGGTCGATGTCGGAACGCGTGAGCAACCAGTCGATCGCGCGCATGGTGTCGAAGACCAGCTTGCCCATGATCAGCCGGCCGGCCGCGGCAGCGCGGGCGTCGGCCTTGGCGTCATCGTGCGCGCGCGTCCCCAATTTGCCGGCGATGTGCCGCTCTTCCTCGCCGATCGGGTCGATGACGACCACGGCCAGGCCGAGCCGGGCGTAGAGTTGAGCGGCGTATTGATTGAAGACGCGACTCTTGCTGCCGCCGTGGCCGTGGGTGAGCGCCAACGCGGGCATCCGGCCGGTGACTCCGGCGGGACGATACAGCAGCGCGGGCATCCGGCTGCCGGGTTCCGTGGTGAGCACCCATTTCTCGATGACCAAGCCGTCGTGCGTGAGCGTGCCGCGCGCCTCGGCGTGCAGCGCCCCGCCGCGCGGAGGCAGGCCGAGCATTTCCGACAACTGCCGGCGCTGGTCGATCGGAGTGGAGGCGAACGCCGCTGCGGCGAGGGTCGCGAAGAGCGTGAGGCCGCCAAGCAGAGGAGCGATTCGTGGCATGGATAACGGGAAAAGCACGACGAGGTAACCGCCGCGCGGCGACGGCCGCACGTAACTGCGGAGCGTGCGCGGAACCGGTTGCAGGTCGATCCGAATGCGAGCGGCCCGCGTCGGCGGGCGCCTTGCGATGAGCGGGGCGCTGTCGTTGCGGAAGGAGGCGGGTTGGTTGCACTATTGCTTTGTCGCTCGGAGCCGGGTCCGTTTCGGTGTCCCCGATTATTCCTGCATGAGCGTGCTCCCCCTCTCCCGACGAACACCGTGGTCCATCGTGGCGCTGGGCACGCTGGCGTTCGTGGTGCTCGCGGTGCGGTTTTCGCCGAACTGGTTCGCGTTTCAACGGACGGTCCGGGAGGCGACGGCGGAAGCGGTGTCTCCCGCTCATCGGGCGGCAATCGACCGGGCGGTGTTCAGCGGTCACTCCGAGCGGGGGCTTCACGTGATCCGGCAGGCGCGCGATCTGAACGCTGAAATCGACAATTCCGTCCACAAGATCGTCCGCTGGCGACTGCTGGTGCCGGCGGTGGCGCATGTCCTGCGGTTGCCGGACTGGGTGACCTTGGGGCTGGCTCACCTCGGGAGTCTCGTACTCGCCATCGTGCTGGTCGGCATCGGCCTGGGCCGATCACGGGCGACCGGCGCGCCCCGACGGGAAGCGTTTTGCCTGGCCTTGATCGCAGGAGCGACGGCGCCGTTTTTCACCTCGATGGGCTGGGTCGGATACTACGATTCGCTGCTTGCCCTCGCCTTGCTCGGCGTGGCGTTCGCCCGGCCGCGCTGGGTCGTGATCGCAGCGTGTCTGGCCGGCCCTTGGATCGATGAACGCTTTGTGTTGGGGATGCCGCTCGCGCTCGGCGTGCGCTGGATCCTCTGCGATCAGAGGTCGCCCAACGTGCTGGCGTGGTGCCGGCAGCAGGCGCTGGTTCCGGTGGTGGTGGTGGCGGGCTATGCCGCGCTCCGGTTAAGCTTGGGCGGATCCGGTGGCTCCCAGACGATCGCGGGCTATCTGAAGGAGTTCGTACTCGGAGAAACCTATCCCATCAGCCACCGACTGCGCGGCGCGTGGGAAGGACTGCGGTTGGGCTGGGTGCTGGTCGGGGTGGCGGTGGCGGCCACTTGGCTCGCTTCGGCCTCCACGCGGCGGCTGCCCGCGTGGCTGCTGGCGCTGGGCGTCGTGCTGACGGGCGTGGTCGGTCTCGTCACGGCCCTCGATATGAGCCGGTCGATGGTGCTGATACTCCCGGTGGTGCCGCTCGGTTGGGTGTTCGCCGTTCGTACCGCGTGGTGGCAGCGGTACCACGCGGGTCCGATCCTGGCGGCCCTCGCCGTCGTGCTGCCCGCCAGTCAGGTGGTCGCCCGCGCGGCACTGCCGGTCGACGCGCTGTGGTCGTATTCGGTCCCGCAAATGACGGCGGAAAACAACCTCGGTCTCCTGTATGCGACCGCGGACGGCGTACCGGAGGATGGAGTGCGGGCCGCGCGCTGGCTGCGCCGTCCCGCGGAGGAAGGGGTGGCCATCGCGCAGAACAATCTCGCCCTGCTCTACGCGATGGGCCGAGGCGTGAAACGTGACGTCGCCGAGGCGGTGCGCTGGTTTTCGCTGGCAGCCGACGAGGGCGTGGCGATTTCCCAGGAAAACCTCGGCGTCCTCTACGCCAATGGCGATGGCGTCCCCAAGGATATGATTCAGGCGCACCGCTGGCTCAACCTGAGCCGAATCAACGGTCAGGGCACGGCGGTCGAGAAGCTCGCCACCATCGAGCGCGGCATGTCGGCCCAGGACATCGCGCGGGCGACGGAGCTCGCCCAACAGTGGCTCGACGTGCGGCGCGCAAAGGCGGCGGCCAAGGGACACTGATTCTCCGTCAGGCGCCGCGGTTCACGTCACTTTTTCACCGGTGGCTTGGCCTCGGCGCGTCCGCAGTTGCCGCTGCACTGGCTGGCTTCACCCCCGGATTTGCCGCAGCGGTCGCACGTGGCCCCACCGGACACCGCCGCTTCCTTCTGCGCTCCTGAGGCAGCGGTGGAGGTGGCAACGGCGGGATGCTTGACGTCGTGTTCCGCCCAGCCCTTGGCGACGAACTTCGAGACGATCTGGGCGTGATTCTGGGCAATTTTAACTGCGGCTGGAGTCTTGCCGGTCATCACGACCCGCAGGCCCTTTTCGGTCGGCTCCACTTTCAATTCCAGATCCTTGTAGTGCTTCACCATCTCTTCGTAGGCCGGATCCCAGCGTCGCACCCCCATGCCGGCGTCGAGGCGCTCACGCATCTGGCTCACATGTGCCCGCAGGGTTTTCGCGATCTTCGGATCGTCGGACTCCGTGAGTGCCGTGTAGCCCGTGTCGGTAAGCGTCACCGTGCGCTTCACCGCGGCATGCTGGTCGAACAAGGTGTGAATGTTGTCGTGTGCTTCCGGCGGGAGGCCCCTGGGCCAGAGCGGAGGCGGCGAGCGCGCCCGCGAATAGGGTGACGACGAGGAGGGACGAGGAAGTCTTCATGGGTTTCGTACGTGCATATATGCGTATATGCGCATTAAAGGTTGTCAAGTGGTGCCCGCGAAGAATGGCGACCGGGGGCGGGGTGCTTAGCGGCGAGGTTTCCCGCACTGCGGGCTGGGCAAGCGGCTGGCGGGCGTTAGAACCGGTTTCGCTTTCACTCATGATCTCCGTCCTCCGTCGTTCCCTCCCGTATTTCGCCTTTGCCGTGGTCGTCGCGTGGCCGGGTTCGACGCGCGGGGCGGCGCCGGCGAACGCCGACTGGTCGGTCTATCTGGGAGACAAGCACCGCAGCCTCTACTCGCCGCTGCAGCAGATCAATCGCACCAACGTCGCTCAGCTCGAGGTGGCGTGGACCTTCGACACCGGGGAGAAGGGCGAGTATCAGGCGAACAACCTCGTCATCGGCGGCGTGCTCTACACCCCGACGCCCAGCCGCAAGGTCATCGCGCTCGACGCGGCGACCGGGCGCGAACTCTGGCGCTGGGACCCGGCGGACACGCCGGCCGGGGTCGGGGGACGTCGGCAACGCGGCCTCGTGTTCTGGCAGAACGAGTCGGGGAGCGAGCAGCGTCTCTTCACCGCGGTCGGGAATTTTCTCTTCGCGCTCGATCCGAAGACCGGCCGGCCGATTTCGAGCTTCGGTGAAAACGGCGCCATCCCGCTCGGCCAGGGGCTCGACGTCGAAGGCACGCCGCGTGTCGGCCTCAACACGCCCGGTGTCATCTACAAGGATACGATGATCATCGGCGGCATCGGCGGACCGGGCGCGGTGCGCGCCATCGATGTCCGCACCGGCGCGCGGCGCTGGATCTTTCATCTCATTCCGCGCCCGGGCGAGCACGGCTACGACACCTGGCCCGCGGATGCCTACAAGACTGCCACCGGCGTCATGCCCTGGTCCGGCCAGTCCCTCGACGAGCGGCGCGGCATTGTCTACGTCGCGACCAAGACCGCCGAGCCCGATTTCTACGGCGGCGAACGCCATGGGCAGAACCTGTTCGCCAATTCGCTCGTCGCCCTCGATGCGACGACGGGCCGGCGGCTCTGGCACTATCAGATCGTGCATCACGACCTGCTCGACAAAGACCTGCCGTGCGCACCGGTGTTGCTGACGGTGACGCATCGCGGCCGGAAGGTCGACGCCGTGGCGCAGGGCTCGAAGCACGGCCTGTTGTTCGTCTTTGATCGCGTCACGGGCGAGCCGCTCTGGCCGATCGAGGAAAGACCGGTGCCGGCGTCGGACCTGCGGGGCGAGCAGGCGTGGCCGACGCAGCCGTTTCCCACCAAGCCCGCGCCGTTCATGCGGCAGCGTTATACGGAGGACGACGTTTCGAACGTCACGCCCGAGGCGCGCGCGCTGACGCTCGATCGCATTCGGATCTCGCCGAATTTCGGGCCGTTCCCCGCGCCGAGCTTGAAGGAGTCGATCATGTTTCCCGGTTTTGACGGCGGCATGGAGTGGGGCGGCGGCGCGGCCGATCCCGACGGCGTGTATTACGTCAACATCAACGAAATTCCCTGGATCCTCCAGATGGTCGAAACGCGCCGTCCCGACGGCACGGCGCGTCCGCGCGGAGAACGCGACTACCTCGTGCACTGCGCCGCGTGTCACGGCATGGATCGGGCCGGCATTCCGCTGGCGGGTTTCCCCTCGCTGCTCGATCTCGGCGCGCGCCGCACGCGCGAGCAGGCGGCGCAGCTCACGCGCCAGGGATTCGGGCGCATGCCGGCGTTCGATCGGATTCCGGAGCCGCAGCGGGACGCGATTCTCGACTATGTGTATGGCATCACGCTGCCGGCCGCCGCCGGGGAGAAGAAGGGCAAGAAGGCCGGACCCGCGATCGAAGACCGTTCGCCCGCGTACGCGTTTGGCGGATTCCGTCGCTGGCAAGACCAGCAGGGTTATCCCGCGATCAAGCCGCCGTGGGGCACGCTCAACGCGGTCGATCTGAATACCGGCGAGGTGAAATGGAAAATTCCGCTCGGCGAGTATCCGGAGCTGACCGCGCGCGGCATTCCGCCCACGGGCACGGAAAACTACGGCGGGCCGGTCGTGACCGCCGGCGGGGTGCTCATCATCGCGGCCACGGCTGACGAGACGATCCGCGCCTTCGACAAGGACACCGGGAAACTCCTTTGGCGGGCGCCCCTGCCGTTTAGCGGGAACGCCACGCCCAGTACCTATATGGTTAACGGCCGTCAGTACGTCGTCATCTCCGCCGGCGGCGGCAAGTCGGGCCGCCCGGCCGGCGGCAGCGTGGTGGCGTTCGCGCTGCCGGTCCGTCCGTAGCGCCGGGAATCCTGGGCGCGCCGGGCTCCAGCCCGGCTGTAGGGGCGCAGAGCCGAGCTGGAGCGCGGCGCGCCC
>JBEIHL010000116.1:0-7550 GCA_040381375.1 Opitutaceae bacterium | reverse complement strand
CGGCCGTGATGCGCAGGCCGGCGGTGCCGGTCACTCGGGCGGCGCGCAAGTCGGCTCCGGCGGTGGCGTCGGCGAAATCGATCGCCCATTCCATCTTGCCCGTCTGCCCGGCGCCGATGCCCGCCACCTTCAGTTCGAACACGACGGTCTGCGCCTGCGGCAGGTGGGCGCGGCCTTGGATGCTGACATTGCCGACGCGGATATCGACGGGCAGCTTGGCCTCTTCGAAGAGACCGGCGAAAGGCGCTTTCTTTTCACCGGCGGGTGTCGCCGGGCGCGGTGGGGCGCTGCTGGCGGGCGCCGCCTTTCCGGGAGGCGTGCCGGCCGCGGGAGCCGTCCCGGCGGCGCGAGGGGTCCCGGGTGTGGCGGGGGCGGCAGCGGCTGCGGCGGCCTGGCGAACGTCGACGTCGAGGTCGGTGACGACCAGTGACTCGAGATTGATCCGGTCCGATCCCACCAGATCCCAGACGGAGAATTTCGCGTTCACGGCTTTCGCGCTGATGACCATGCCGTCCTTCGCGATCTTGAGTCCCGTAATGTCAGCGCCGGACATACCGGCCGATACGCGGGAGACTTCGAGCGTCATACCGGGCTGACCGGCCACGGCCTTGCGCACGGCCCAGGTCTGGAACGACGAATTGAAGGCGACCACGAGTGCCACCGCCACGAGCACGGCAAGACCACCCACGACCACGGCGAGAATCTTTAGACCTTTCATGATGAAGGAGAAAACCGACGAGGGAAACTGGCCGCACCATGACCGCAAACCCCACGAAACGTCACAGGCAGCGCGAACCGCAACTGACGTGGCACAATGCGGAAAGTTCCGCAATCGGCAACACGTGGCGGAAATTGCGCGGGCCGCATCTCCCTAGGTTGACGGGTGCAGCCGCCGATATCCTTGATGCAGCTTTGGGTGGGAGGGGCGTTATGCCCCGACGGTTTTGCGGGTGAACTTCAGTCGGGGCGTAAAGCCCCTCCCACCATCGAGCTTCCCACCAACGATTCGCCAACCTCAGGCTTCACTGTTGATGGCGGCGGAGATGGCGAGGCGGTGGGCCGCGATGCGTTGGTCGAGTGGGCGCGACGACGGGGTCTCGAGCGTGTAGGCGAGTCGCGTGTGATGGGCTTGGAGGTAGATCGACTCGGGCCACTGGTCGCGCAAATGCGGGTCGGCCGTGGGATGAATGATGCCTGGCTCGGTCACGTCGCGGCCGTCGATGTTCGTCGCGGCTTCGATTGGGCACACCGGCGCGACGGCGCGAACGATGGCGCGGGCGAGGATCAGGTGAGGCTGGGCGGCGACTTCGTAAAGGTAGAATCCCTGCGACTCCCAGTCCTCGTGCAGGCACAGCGCCAGATCGAAGTTGGGCTGGTAGTTCAGCCAGCGGATGTGGGCTTGGATCTCGTCGGAGACTTGGTGGCGGTAATCCCGGTTCAGATCGAGTCCGGAGCCGTTGCCACGGGTGCGGGTGACGAAGCCGGCGGGATTCAGCAGCGGGCAGATGAACCAAGTGGCGCGTCCGTCGAAGAAGCCGGCTTCCAGTAAATCGAGCAGGGCGAGCGGTGGCGCCGGTTCGTCGCCGTGGATTCCGGCGGAGAGATAGATGCGCGGGCGGGCTCCTGCGGTGCGGCGGGTCAGCGCGAGCAAGGGAACCCGGTTGACTTCGCCGATCTGCTCCACGCGAAAACCGCGGTCGCGCGCCGCGCGCTCGATCCGCGCGGCGAATGCCCCGGGGTCGAAGCCGAGTGGGGGAGCGGGAGGAAAAGCGGACACGAATGCAGCCTTTCCTTTCTGTGGTGATTCTGCGAATCCGTTTCGTTCCGACTGCTCAATTATGTCCCACGTTCGCGTTCGCTTCGCTCCCAGTCCCACCGGGTTCTTCCACATCGGCAGCGCCCGCACGGCGTTGTTCAACTGGCTGTACGCGCGCCATACCGGCGGCACGTTCATCCTCCGCATCGAGGACACGGACAAGGAGCGCAACAGCGAGGCGTTCCTCACCCTGATCTACGACAGTCTCCGGTGGCTCGGGCTTAACTGGGATGAGGGTCCCAAGGTGGGGAGCAACGGCGGCGGCGACTTCGGTCCTTACCGCCAGAGCGAGCGCGGGGCGATCTATCAGGAGTATGTCCAGCGACTGCTCGCCGGCGGACGCGCCTACGAGAAGGACGGGGCGATCTGGTTCAAGCTGCTGGGCGAGCGCCACGAGGTGTTCGACGAGCACCGCAAGAAGACGGTGACCAAGGTCAAGGTGCCGCCCGTCGTGATTGAGGATCGGATACGCGGCCGGGTGGAGCGGATCGAGGATGAGGACTTCGTCATTGTGCGTTCGGACGGCAACCCGGTGTTCCACCTCGTGAACGTGGTCGACGACATCGCGATGAACGTCACCCACATCATCCGCGGCGAGGATCACCTCTCCAACACGAGCAAGCACGTGCACCTTTACGAGGGCTTCGGCGTGAAGCCGCCGGAGTTTGCGCACATTCCGCTCATCCTGAAGCAGAACGGTCCCGGCAAGATGTCGAAGCGCGACCAGGGCGCCCTGATCGAAGAGTATCAGCGGCGTGGTTACCTGCCCGAGGCGCTGGTGAATTTCCTCTGCCTGCTCGGCTGGAACCCGGGCGGCGACCGCGAGAAGATGCCCATCGACGAGATCGTCCGGCTCTTCGACCTGCCGGGCGTGAACCAGAGCAATGCCCGCTTCGACGACAAGAAACTCGCGCACATGAACATGGTGTACCTGCTGGAATTGCCGGCGGACCGGTTCGTGGCGCAGGCGCGGGACTTCTTCGCGCGGCAGACGGACAGCGCCGTCGCGGCGGCCGCCCTGGCGGCGCCGGAATCGTATTTTCGCGAGGTGATGGCGCTCAGCCAACCGAAGATCAAGGGCCTCGAGGAGCTGCCTTCCTACACCGCGTACTTCTTCACCGACGACTTCACCGTCGATGCGAAGGTGCGCGAGAAAGTGATGAGCAAGGGCGATCCGAAGGCGCGTCTGCGCGAGTTGGTCGCGGCGACCCCCGCGATGGAGTTCGGCAGCGACTCCGCCATCGAGGAGGCGCTCAAGACGCTCGCGATGCAGCATGGCCTCGGGTTCGGCGACTATCAGGCCGTGGCGCGGCTCGCGGTCTCGGGCACGAATGTCGGGCCGAGCATCACCGGGATGTTCCGCGTGCTCGGACGCGAGCGCGTGCGGGCACGAATCGAGCGGCTCCTCGGGAACTGAGTGACGAGGAGGGCGAGGGCAGGCTAACCCTTCCTCGGCGACCGCGGTACCGTCCGATTTCCCCCGTGAATCGAATCGTGAAAAGGGTCGCCGGGCCGGATCGTTACGGCCCGGACGACTTCACCGGTGAACGCCGATTTATAGATCGCCGTCAGCAACTCGACCGTACGCCTGGCTTCGGCCCCGGAGGTCAGCGGTCGCCGGTTCGAATCCATGTCTGACACGAGGGCGCTTAACTGCGCCGCGTGCGTCGACCCGACGTCCGGGGGAAAGCTCTGTCAGGCCTGCAGCAATCCTTCGTCCTGCGCGTGCGGCGCGAGCGTGAACCGCCAATTGTCCCGCGCGTAGCTGTAGAGATGCGTGAGCTCGACGGTGGCCTTCTGGTAGTCGAGCCGGATGTAGGTTTCCTGACGCGGGCTCAGGGCGCTGTTGACGACCGACGCGACGGCGCCGTTGGCGAACGTGATCATCGCCATCGAGACGTCCTCCACCTCGATCGCCCGGTCCAGCGTCGCGGCCTGGGCACGGACTTCGGTCCAGTCGCCCCACAGGTGGAGCAGATGATCCATGGCGTGAATGCCGAGCCCCATGGTCGGTCCGCCGAGTTCCGCCCACGTGCCGCGCCAGGGAGCGGAGTAGTAGGCGGCGTCCCGGAACCAAAGGGTGTTGCACACGGCCACGAGCGGACGCCCCAACTGGCCCGAGGCGGCGATTTCGCGCAGGTGGGCCGTGGAGGACGCGAACCGCATCTGGAACACACAGGCGGTGTATCGGCCGGTCGCCGTCTCCTGGGCGGCGATTCGGTCGGCATCGGCCAGGGAGCTGCAGAGCGGCTTCTCGCACCACACCCACGCTCCCGCCTCCATCGCCGCGAGACTCATCGTCGTGTGCTGGCCCGGCGGAGTGGCTACGATGACCAGATCCGGCTTCGTGACGCGGAGCATCTCCGCGTAGTCCGTGAACGTCTCCGGAATCCGGTGACGGGCGGCGAAGTCGGTCACCCGCTTGGCGTCGATGTCGGTGGCGGCAACCAGTTGCACGCGGCCCTGCGTGGCGTCGACGGCGCGCACATGGGCGTCACCGATGCTGCCGGTGCCGGCGAGGACTGCGCGATAGGTTTTCAATGGCATCGAGAAGGGACGGAGATGAGGCGGCAGAGCAGGCTGGCGGCGAGAAAAAACCAGGTCTCGGCCACCTTCAAGCGGCGACACCGTGAATCTTCACGTTCGCGGGCCCGGGGCCGGCGGTCAACAAGCGCCGACGAGGCGGACGATTTTTTCCCCGGTGAGCCGGCGTTCCGGAGGCAGCGCATGCGGCGTGCGTCCCCCGTGTTGCGCGGCAAGCGTCTTGAATTTCTCCTGAGTGGCGCGGACGAACTCCTCGACCGGGCGTTGCTCGCCGGCGAGGGCCATGATTTCTGGGAGCCAGCGGTGGCCGTAACGCACGTGGTTCTGTTCGTCGTTACGGTCGAAGGCCAGCAGGGTGTCGGCCTCGAAATCGTTCAGCTCGCGGATGCGATCCATCACCGTCGCCTTCGTCGGAAAGCTGCCCGCCTCGAATTCCATCGTCATCATCGCGTACCGCTCGTGCGCGGGCATGTGAATCAGGATGTGATAAAGGTCCAGCGAGTGCTCGACCGTCATCAGGTCGACGCCGAGCTTGGGCAGTTGGCGAAAGCCGAACTGGCTGTGCCGCGACTCGTCCCAGAGGTGGCGGGCCAGGTCGTGATGCAGATCAAAGGGCGCAGACGGCGTGTCGCAGAAGACGGTCGCGAGGTAGTCGACGGCGTCCATTTCCATCATGAGCCACACATAAACCATGATGCGGATCACGCGGGCGTCGGTCGCCGGGTCGACGAGCCACGGTCGGACGATCGGGGTCTCCGTCGGGTCGACGCTGAAAACGCTGGAGCACGTCGGATATTTGCCGCGGTCGCAGGTCAGCGGGTGGGTGTAGCGTCGCGTCGCCGACTCCCAGGCGAAACCGGCGGGCAGCGGCTCGGGGGCCGACTCGCCCAGGAACCCACCGCGACTGGCGATGATGGCGGCGAGGTGCGAGGTCCACGATTCCGCCGCGTCACCGGAAAGCAGATACGGCGCGATCTCGCGGGCGTGCCGCTCCTCGTCGCGGATGAATTCCTCGACAAGTTTCTTCGACGGCCAGTCGGCGAGGTGATCCGTGACGTCCAGGTAATGGCGATACGCGCGGAGCAGGGCGGGTTTCAGCACCCGGTAGAAACCGAGCAGGGCCACGTCGCCATCGGCCGGCAGCACGGCTTCGTCGAAAACCCGACGGAGCGCGTCACGCACGTCCTCCCCGCCGCCAAAGCCGGTCAGCTCGCGGCCGCGTTCGCGGAGAAAGCGCGCGTGGCCGGCCGACTCCCAGACGTGCTGGCAAAGGAGATACTTCAGCTCGGGCTCGCCGACGCGGTAGATGAGGGTGGTCGCGGTGCGGATGAATTCGCGCTCCACCTCGAAGAGCAGGCGTTGCAGCCGCGCCATCTCCTGGACCGCGGCGAGCCGCCCGGTGGCGGGGCTGGCGGGTGGAACAAGATCCGGGCGCGAGGGAGCGACCATGGGAGCGGGATGAAGCGGCTTCGGGCAGCCCGGCCGCTCAACAGATCCGGCCGCGTTTGCCGGCGGTGGTGTGCCCGGGCGGGTTGGGCCCGACCCAGCGGTCGTCGATCGGTTCGCTTGCACGCTGGTAACGGGAGTCGCTCGAGATGCGGAGCCGGTTTTCGGTGCGATTGTCGAGCGACCCGTGGACCATGAACATGCCGAACGTCAGAAAATCCCCCGGCTGGTACTCGGTCGTCAACCAGCGGCCGCCGAACTTGTTTCGCAGCACGGGCGGGTTGTGCGAGAGCGTGCCGGTGAACGTCCACCCGAAACCCTTCGCTCCGGTTCGCGCGTTGGCGACCTGCTCGGGCTTGTTGGAGCAAAAGGCGTCGACGTCGCGGTACACGTAATTCTCCAGCAGATCCATCCGCCGGTGCGAACCTTCGAGCAGCATCAGCCCGCCGAGTTCGAAGGAGATGTCGCCGTACGGGAGCCAGCAGGTCATGTGACGGTGCGTGCCCCGGCCCATGTAGGGCAGGTCGCAGTGCGGATTCGTGCCTCGGCCGGGGCCGACTGCGCGGAGCCAGGTGAAGTCGTAGTGCCGGATGTCCTCACCATAGAACTTACGGTAGAAGTCCGTCAGCCGCGGACCGTACAGAAGGTTTTGGACGGCGGGATTGTTGTTCGTCAGCTCGGGTTTAAAGACATATCCCGCGCCCGGCTTGCACACGCCCAGCATCGAAGGGTAGCTTTCGTCGAGTACCCCCGCCGCGGCGAGTCCCTCGGTGAGCGACCGGCGGGCGTCCATGACCTCATTGCGGTCGAGGTACCCCTTCATGTACAGATAGCCATCGGTGTCGAACCGCCGGCGGAGTTCCTCCACGTCCTCGGCGGCATCGCTCGAATCGCGGACCAACCCGACCTTGTCTTCCGCCATGTCGAGCGGGTGACCGTACGCGTGAAGCTGAGGCAGGGCGGTGAGCGTGGACATGACCGTAAGGTACACCGGTTGGCCGCCGCACAAAATGGTTGCGGTGGGAGAATTCATGTAAGATTTGGGCGGACATGCCCGTTTCACCCCGTTCCCCGTCCCAGTCGTGGCTGGAGAGCCCGTTGCAGACCGAGATCGGGGAGCTGCAACTGGCGGGAGTGTTGCAGAATGCGCCCGGGATTGATCCCCGGTCGATGCGAGTTTTGGGCAGTTATGCCCTTGTCCTGATCGTGGCGGGAAAAGGGTATTACCGGGACGCCCGCGGCACCCGGTGCGATTTGGGACCGGGAGATACGGTGGTGGTGTTTCCCGACGTGCCGCACGCCTACGGGCCGGCCGGAACCGAAGGCTGGACGCAGGTGTACTTCGTGTTCGCCGGCCCGCAGTTCGATCTCTGGCGTCGACGCGGCGTGTTGCGACCCGAGCATCCGGTGCTGCGGGTCGGAGCGGCGCCGTACTGGCGCGAGCGGCTGGCACACGTGCTGGAAGGGGATCCGCAGGGCCGGCGCGGTGGGGGCCTGCGGGCGTTGGGACGATTCGTCGAAATCGTAGCCGAATTGATCGCAGCCGACGAAGAGGCGCGTTCGCCGGGGCGTGACCGTTGGCTGGAACGGAGCCTCATGTTACTCGGGCATCGGACGGCCCAAGGCTGGTTCGCCCCGCAGGAAGTCGCGCGCGAGGTCGGGCTGACCTACGAAAGTTTCCGAAAACGATTTGTGCAATTGAGCGGTGAGTCACCCGGTCAGTACCAGCGGCGGCGCCGGCTCG
>JBEIHL010000115.1:0-7580 GCA_040381375.1 Opitutaceae bacterium | reverse complement strand
CTGGGTCCGCTCGTGATCGAAACGGCGGCCCGGGTTTGTCCAGAGAGCGGAGGGGTCTTGGCGGGTCGTGCGCGACGTCGCTGGATCGCCCGATTTCGGTTGTATATAAAATGTGAGAAAGCTTTTGCAGGATGAATCGCTTTGCTTGCCCGCCGATGAGTGATGGAAACGCCTCGTTTTCTCCTGCACAAGATGATCACCCTACTTTCCATCGGCATCGTTTCCTCGGTGGTCGCGGTCGTGCTGGCCCGGGCGGTCGCGTCGGCTCCGATTGGATATGAGGATCACGCTGGCTTTCACGAAGGCATCGCAGATGGGAACGAGTCGGGGTCGCACGAGCGAGCCGTCTCATGCCTGACTTCAGCGAAACCGAAAACGCCGGCCCTCGTGGTAGTTCGGTGAAGCCTGGTGGTTGTTTTGACCTGCCATCGACCAGGCCAGGCCTAGACCAAGCAGAATTTCACGTCTTCACTGGCCAGCTTGAGCCGAGCCTCTCTCGGTAGCTGCTGATTCGTCACAAACGCCGTAAACGCGTTCCAGGGCGCAAAGTGAACCGCGGCGGGTCGATTCCACTTGTCCGCGTCTGCCACCAGTACCCGGGCGGTTGAGCGCCGGAGCACTTCGGCCTTGATGGCCGCCTCGTTGAGCTCAGTGGTGTAGGCACCTCCTGCCAAGTCGATGCCCGATGCCCCGATCACTGCGGAGTCGAAGCGCAAATGGGATAACCAAGTCTGTGCCAGAGCTCCGGTTAGAGCGAGGGAGACTTTGCGACCCTCCCCCCCGATACAGGTGATGCTAGCCGGTGCCTGGGACGTAAACGCCAACAGGGGAATCGAGTTGGTGAAGATCCGCAGGTCCGGCCGCTCAATCAGCAGCCGGCCGACTTCCAGGCAGGTCGTGCCTGAGTCCACAAAGACGTTGCCCTCATGAGGAAGGAGTTCCGCGGCTTGGCGGGCGATCCTGGCTTTGATGCCCATCTGGCGGTCCGCCTTGGCTCGGAAATGCGGTTCGCTGCGGAAGAAGTTGGCCGGCAGCAAACCACCGTGGGCCCGGGCGGCCTTGCCGGCATCCGCCAACTGCACTGCGTCTCGTCGGGCCGTGGCGTGTGAAATGTCGAAGCGCTGGGCAATGTCGGCCACGGTAATTCGGCCGTGTTCGGCCAGGAGCCGGAGGATCGCGCGGTGACGTTCAGCCGTGAGCATGGTTGAAGGGGAAGAACGAATGGGTGCGGAGTGGAACGTTCGGCCTGCGTAAGGTGGCCGCACGGCAACCCATAGGTGATCCGGGGCAGGTCGGAAAGGGAAATGAGCGAACGTGCAACTTTTGCTCACAACTGCGCGCGGCCGTTGCACAGGGCGTGCCGCGCGGGCACCTTTGGACTCGTTCCCGATGTCCGTCCTTCGTTTCCCCTCCGAGGTGCTCCGCCTTTCGGGAGCCGTGTTGTTCACTGCGACGCTGACCGCCGCTACGCCGCCGGTTTCCCTGCCCGCGGAACTGCCCGCGGGCTTGGAACTGGTCGTGGCCGCCGTACCTCCGGTGGTGAGCTACCCGATCATGGGGTGCTTGGACGACCGGGGCCGGCTCTTCATCGGCGACGCTGCCGGGGTCAATCTGGACAAAAAGGGACTGGAGGCGAAGACGCCCAATCGGGTGTTGATGCTGGAGGATCGTGATCGCGATGGGGTGTTTGAGCGGTCGACGGTTTTCGCCGACAAGATGACGTTCCCCCAGGGGGCGTGCTGGCTGGATGGCTCTCTCTACGTCGCGTCTCCACCAGGAATCTGGAAACTAACCGACACCAACGACGACGGCGTGGCCGATCGGCGCGAGATGATCGTCGGCGGCTTTGATTACACGGGCAACGCGGCCGATGTGCATGGTCCTTTCCTGCACCCGCACGGCCGGCTCTATTGGTGCCACGGGCGCAAGGGACACAAGGTGGTGCAGAAGGACGGGACGATCGTGCACGAAGGCCTTGCCTCCGGCGTCTGGTCGTGCCGCCCGGATGGCAGTGACGTGCAGTGGCATGCGCTCGCGAGTTCGGACAATCCCGTCGAGGTCGATTTCACCGCCGAGGGGCAGATTGTCGGAGTGGTCAACCTCTACTATAACCAGCCGCGCGGCGATACCATCGTCCACTGGCTGCTCGGCGGGGTGTATGAGCGGCCGGACCAACTCAAGGCCATCGCCGATCTGCCGCGAACCCAGGAGCGGATGCCGGTCGTGCACAATTTGGGACATGTCGCGGTCTCCGGTTTCACGCGCTATCGCTCGGGCGCGCTCGATCCGGCCTGGCGCGACAATCTCTTCGTCACTTTTTTCAACACGCAGAAGCTGGTCCGGGTGAAGATGGCCCCGGCGGGAGCGACGTATAAGGCGACGGAATACGAGTTCCTGAAGCTCAACCTTCCGGATGCGCACTTCACCGACGTCATCGAGGACGCCGACGGATCGCTGCTGGTGCTCGATACCGGGGGCTGGTTCCGAATCGGCTGCCCGAGCAGTCTCGCGGAAAAGCCCGATATGCGGGGCGCGATCTACCGCGTGCGCAAGAAAGGCGCCGCCCCCGTCCGCGACCCGTACGGCCTCGAGATTCCCTGGGCCACCCTCCCGCGCGCCGAGGTGGCGAAGCTGCGCACCGCCGACCCGCGCTGGATGGTGCGGGAGAAAGCGATGAATCTCACCGGCGGCGAGTTCCCCGAGCTGAATGCGGCCGTGCTGACGCGCGCGCAATTGCTCGACCGCAGCCAGCCGTTTGCGCGGCTGCGGTCCTGGGAAGCCATCGCGCAATCGAAGCAACTGGCGGCTGGCCAGCGCGAGGCGCTCCTTGAAATGCTCGGCGAAAACCTCGAGGTCTCCCTGGAGCACGCCGCGATGTTCGCCGCGATTGCGACCCGGGCGTTCGATGTCGGAGCCCTCCTGAAAGCAGTCGATCCGACGCTGGCTCGACGGTTGATGGTCATCCTGGAGCAAGGCTCGCGGGACCGTGATCCCGCCGCGCACGATGCCGTGCTGGCGGTGGCACTGAAGCACCTGGAGTCCTCCGATGCGGCGCTGGCGCGCACGGCAACGCTCGTCGTGGCGCGCCACCCGCGGGCGCTCGAGCTGTGCGACCAGGAATTGAAGGCGAAGCTCTCCGGTCGAACCGTAAGCCCTTCGATGCTGAAGGTGATCGCTGAAGTAACCGGGTCGCACCTGGCGAAACCGCAGGCTCAGTCGCTGGTGACCCTGATGCTGGATCACCCCTCGTTGCTGGCGCGGCAGACCGCGTGGCGGGTGATCGGTGGTCAATCGGGGGCGGCTTCCCATGCCGACTGGCTGCCGCGATTGGAGACGCAGTTGAAGGCCGCCGCGGGGGGGGGCGGTGGCGACCTTACCTTGATTTTGGATGCGATAGCGAATCAGCCGGCGAAATCGTTTGCCGCCGCGCTGCAGGAGCTGATCAACGACCGCAAGCGGCCGATGCCGGTGCGACTGCGGGCGCTGGGAGCGGCCACGCGGCCCGGCGAGCCGCTCGCGCCGGAGTCATTCACGCTCTTGTTCGGTTTGGCCCAAGGCGATGCGTCGCCGACCGCGCGGGTCGATGCCGCCCGGCTGCTGTCGCGGGCGCGGTTGACGAAGGAGCAACTGACGTCACTCGCGCCGCTGCTGGCGACGGCCGGGGCGATCGAACTCGGCGAATTCCTGAAACTCGCGCGCCGGCTTGATCCCGTGATCGGCCAGCAATGGGCCGAGAAAGTGGTCAAGTCGCCCGGCTTCGGTGCGCTCGAGGAGAGCACGGTGCGCACGGCGTTTCAGTCCCTTCCCCCGGCGATCTACGAAAGTGTCCTGGGCCCCGCGGCCCGGGCAGTGGCGGCGCAGAACGACGAGAAGAAGCGCAAGCTGGAGACCCTCGCGGCCGCGGCCGGGAAAGGACGATCCGCCGAGGGGCGCGCGTTGTATGCCAGCAGTGCCTGCGCCGCCTGCCACACGGCCGGAGGGATGGGTCGGGCGATGGGGCCTGACCTGAGCCACATCGGCAAGATTCGCGGTCCGCGTGATCTGCTCGAGTCGATTCTCCTGCCCAATGCCACGATCGCGCGCGATTTTGAAACCCACGTTATCGAGACCGGCGACGGGCAGAGCCACCTGGGTGCCATCAAGAATGACGGGGTGGAATCACTCGTGCTGATTGACCTCGCCGGCGGCGAGAAACCGATTCCGCATGCGCAGATTGTCGGCCGGACCACGCTCGCCACGAGTCTGATGCCTGCCGGACTCGAACAGTCGTTCACCGAGCAGCAGTTGCTCGACCTCGTCGCGTGGCTCGCTTCGCTGAAGTGAGCTTGCTCCGCGCCGCTGACCCCGGTTGAAACGCTGCCGCATATGCGTCGACTGAATCTCCCCGCGCTCCATGGCTAAACCCGCTGCCATCGCCATCGCTGCCCACCCGGACGACATCGAGTTCATGATGGCCGGTACGCTCTGTCTACTGCGGGAAGCCGGATACCGTATCCACTATCTGAATCTGCTGACCGGCTCCTGCGGCAGCCTCGTGCACAAGCCCGCCGCCCTGCGCCGGATTCGCCGCCGCGAAGCGCAGCGGGCCGCGGAGGTCCTGGGTGCGACTTACCACGAGAGCATCTGTGACGACCTCGAGATCGTCTATTCCGTGCCCCTCCTGCGGCGGCTGGCCGCCGTCATTCGCGAGGTGCAGCCGACGATTGTCCTGACGCATTCGCCGCAGGACTACATGGAAGATCACACGAATAGCTGCCGCCTCGCGGTCACGGCGGCGTTCACGCGCGGCATGCCGAACTTTCGCTGCTCGCCCCACCGCCAGCCCTGGGGCGGCGAGACCACGGTGTACCACGCGATGCCGCACGGGCTGTGTGACGGGCTGAGGAAGCGCGTGATTCCGGGCGCGTATGTGGACACCGCCACGGTGCAGCAGCGCAAATTCGACGCCCTGGCCTGCCACGAGAGCCAGCACGGCTGGCTGAAGTCATCGCAGGGCATGAATTCCTACCTCCAGCAAATGGAGGACATGGCGGCGGAAGTGGGCCGCATGTCGCGGCGCTTCAAGTTTGCCGAAGGCTGGCGGCGGCATTCGCACATGGGATTCTGCGCCCCCGATGCCGATCCGCTACGCGTCGCCCTCGGGAAGAAGTTCCTGGTCAATCAAGCCTACGAACGCGCGCTCGGTAACCCTCACGTTTCAGATTCCTGATCCTTTATTCGACCATCCATCATGCCTCGCAAACTCAGCACGATCGCCCCCGACTGGTGGGATTACACGACCCTCGACCATGCCTTGATCGAGGAAGCCGCCCGGCTCACGCCCCGCGACATGGAAAACCTCTCGCGCGACGGATTCCGGGTCGTTTTCTACGACACGCTCGAGGACTTCTACCTCGCCGAAGCGCTGGAATACATCACGGCGTGGAAGCAGTCGACCGCCGACAACCCGGTTGGCATTTGCGGCCCGATCGGACCGACGGAGCAGCTGCCGCTCGTCGCCCGGATCGTCAATGAGCTCGGCCTCTCGCTGAAGACGGCGCACTTCTGGGGCATGGATGAATGGTACGCGGACGGTCGGGAGACGCCCGTGACGCACCCGCTCTCGTTCGAGCGCGCGGACCGCGAGCTCTGCTTCAACCGGATCCGGAAGGAGCTGATGATGCCCGACAGCAATCTGCATTTCCCGAAGGCCGACGTCGCGGCGTATGTGAAAAGCTGGGACGGCGCGCGCTGCGCGGTGATGCAAGGCGGGCAGGGCGACACGAAGCACTGGGCGTTCAACGATCCCGTGAAGCGCGAAGGCGCGTACCGCGACGCGCCGCCGACACCGGCGGAGTACCGCAAGCTCGGCACGCGGGTCGTCGATCTGCATCCCGTCACACTGGCCCAGAACGCCCGCACCTCCGGCGGCGGCAACATCTCCCTGGTGCCGACGAAGGCGATCACCGTCGGTCCGGTTGAAACCTGGAAGGCGGAGAAAGTCTCGATTTGGCAGGCCGGCACGCACGACAGTCCTTTTGGCCAGCGCCTCACGACCTTGATGATCGGGAAGCGTTTGCCGGACAGCACGGTTCCCATGTCGCTGCTCGCCGATCACCCCAATGTGCAGTTCAACTTCTTCCGCGGCGGGATCGGCTCCTGCCAGGTCGAGATGCACTGAGTCCAGAACTATTCCGGTGAACCACGAAACACACGAAATACACGAAACTCCGGCAATATCGTCGCCAGTCTTTCGTGTGTTTCGTGGTTAATCCGACTTCCCCCTTTCCCCTCAACTCACCCCTCTGCCAGCCATGTCCACCCAGACCCAGTCGTCCGTAAAACTGCACCTCTCCATCTTCATGTTTCTCCAGTATTTCATCTGGGGAGCGTGGTATGTGAGCATGGGGCCCTATCTCGCGGTCACGTTGAAATTCGACTGCGGCCAGATCGGCCTCGCCTATGGCGCCTTCGCCATCGGCGCGATGATCTCGCCGTTTCTCGTCGGGCTGATCGCCGACCGTTATTTCGCCTCGGAGAAACTGCTCGCCGTGCTCGGCATCCTCGGCGGCGCGGTTCTGTGCATGATTCCCCGGTGTACGACGTTTTCGTCGTTCTATCCGATGCTGATCCTTTACTGCGCGCTGTACGTGCCGACGCTCGCGCTGGGCAACTCTCTCTCGCTGCATCACCTCACGAATGCGAAAGTGGATTTCCCGCGCGTGAAGATGCTCTCCGCGGTCGGCTGGATCGCCGGGCTCTTCGGTCTCGGGTTCATCGCGAGCGCCGAGTCGCCCACTCAGTTCTACCTCGCGGGCGGCGCGTCGATCGTGTTCGGACTGTTCTCGCTGCGGCTGCCACATACTCCGCCGATGAAGACGGGCGCCAACGTGAGCATCGGAGAGATCCTCGGGCTCGACGCGCTGGCCCTGCTGAAGAAGCCGTCGTTCGCGATCTTCATCCTGTGCATGTTCCTGATCTGCATCCCGCTTTACTTCTACTTCGTGAATCTCGGCGTCTACCTCACGCAGTTGAAGTGGACGAACATGCTGGAGAAGACCTCACTCGCCCAGGTCTCGGACGTCGCCTTTTTCCTGCTGCTGCCGATCTTCCTCAGCAAGTTCGGCTACAAGACGACGATCTTCTTGGGCATCGCGTGCTGGGTCCTCCGCTATTTCGCGCTGGGCTTCAGCGCCGACGGCGGGGCGGCGCAGACGGCGCTCATCTTCGCCGCGATTCTGCTGCACGGTGCGTGCTACGACTTCCTCTTTATTGCCGGCCAGCTCTACGTCGACGAAGAGGCTAACGAGCGCATCCGCGGCGCCGCGCAGGGTCTCATCGCCTTCATTCTGTGGGGCGTGGGCGCATTCGTCGGCACGCTGCTCGCCGGTCAGGTGCTTGCGAAAAATGCCCTCGCGGTGCCGATAAACGGCATGGCGCACGACTGGAAGGCCATCTGGATGACGCCCGCGTGGGGCGCACTCGTCGTGCTCGTGATCTTCGTGATCTTCTTCCGCAATCCGCAGAAGAAGTCTGCTCCGGCGGCCTGAGCGGATTTCGTTTTCTGGATGGATGGAGGCGGGGGGGCCGCACCCCGCCGG